>NZ_CALACG010000326.1 GCF_937890585.1 uncultured Campylobacter sp. | reverse complement strand
GCCCTCGCCTAGATTAAAAGCGTAGGCTCTTAGCACCGATGTCGTCTTTTGCTTTGTGTCATTTTTGTATGCAGTAGCAGTTACTACTATCTCTTTTACATCGCTATTATCTAGCGCCAAATTTGGATTAAACCAGCCATTGTTCTTATTCACAGTTACATTATAGCCTGAGCCAACTATATAGTCTCTGTTTTGATTTGCCGTGTTTAAATTTTTATCTAATATTTTGCCATAGTAATCCACAGACCTCACTGCCGTATCAGGCGCTAGATCTGGTGAATTTTCGTATGCAAAAACTCTATGCCCGTCGCCTGTTATTTTGTTTATCTTATAAAATTCGTTTCCTTTGTCGTTTGGCTTTAAGATGATAGGAAAGAAGTAAGCTGTCTCAGCACTACTGCCGCCGATGTTTGTCGAGACCTTGATGACCTTGTTGCTAAAGGGAGCTTTTAAGATAAGCCCCATATAGGTCTTGGCATTCATCAAGCTCTCTTGAGTAACCGCCTTTTGATTTAGCTCAGATGTGGTCTTTAGTACAAGCGGTATCGACGTGCTGATGATCGCCACAACGACTATCGAGAGGATAAGCTCTATAAGAGAAAAGCCTCTTTTTACCAAGAAATTCTCCTATTTGTCTTATCGCTTAGATCGTTAAAGTTGTTTTCGCCGCCTATGACATTTCCTACGTCACCTTTGCTAGAGCCACTTTTTAGGGTCTTGCCAGCCCAGTCGCCATTTGGCACGAGAAATTTCAGCGTAAAATCATTTGTCGTTGCATCTTTATCAAATTCATTATATATGAGCCAGTTTTCTGTCTTCATCTTAGCTATATCTGTAACTGCTCGGTTATTTTTTACGTAAATATAACTTATGCCATCGCTAAGCGCCGTCTCTTTGGTTGTATCTCGCATAGTGTGATTTGAAAATTCGTATCTATCTACATTGCCGTAACTAGCATCGTGAAGAGGATTTACATACCATGAGTGCGTACCTGCAAACTCCTCCCAGCGAGCGCTTGATCCTGGCTTTTGCAACATAAATTTACTCTCGTCGCAGCCGTTGCAATACACTCCGTAGTAAATTTTTGCCTTAAAGCCAGTATTTGGCCCCTCATAGTAAGGTGCGTATGTCCTAGCGTAGTAAAATTTCGCCGATGTTTTCCTAGATGGTTTTAAGTATTGGCTACCTTTTGTTTTATTTATGCTATTTTCATCTTCGGCTAATTTTGTAAAAGTAAATATATCACTTGTCACCTCAAAAGGATTTTTAGCTACATTTTTTTCGCGCTTGAAGTTAAATTTGAGATATACCTCAGCTGTGCCATCACTTCTAAAAGCCTCTTTTTTTACCATATAGCCGCCGTCATGAGGCGATGCTTTTAGCTTTTGAACAATCGCATTTTGATCAGTAGTACCGAAAAATAGTATCTCACTATTTAGCTTTTTAACACCATCTTCATCATTGCTTAATTTTGAACCATTATTGTCTATGTAGTTAGGTATTATATTCCCTACTTTTATATTAAAGACAGCATTACTTGCATAGCAGCCACTTTTATAAAGATGTGCTGTATTGTCGCCAGAAGCTCTTGGATTTTCATTAGACAACATTGCCTTGACTTTAAATTTTAATGTCGGAGACCACAAAGTTTCTTCATTTGAGATATATGAAAAGTCACTTGATATG
>NZ_CALACG010000325.1 GCF_937890585.1 uncultured Campylobacter sp. | reverse complement strand
GCATTGGCTCAACTGTCAAATTTTCTTTTACAGTTGCGATTTCAACTTCAAGGGGCGCAGCTTCAATGTATTCAGTTTGTGAATTTTTTGCACTAACTGAGCTGTTTGGTCTTTCCGAACCACTCAAAAGCTCGTTTAGGTTTTGCGTCGGGTCGGGCTTAAACGTCTCTTTTGGGTCGCTTACTTCCTCGACCTCTACTATGTCCTGTATTTCCTCTTTTGTGCGAAGTCCTAGCCTGACTTCGGGGAAAAACTCATTTATGAAAAAGCTTTGTGCGCGGTATTTCAGCATTAGTGTTGGCATTGTTTGCCATTTTGAGCCGTTCTTGCTTAGCCAGCCCTCGCGCTTTGCCATTTCCATAGTGATCGTAGTGCCTCTTAGCACTGCGCCTGTTTGGGCGTCTATCGCTTCGCAATATGCGCTTTGCCCATCTTGGGATACGATCGTATTGAGCCTGCCTTTTAAAAGCCCACTTGTGTTTAGCCGCGCGACTAAAAATTTTGTTTCAAAGCTAGGTTTGCCTTGTATGATGAAAATACTTTGTGCTACCTCAAGTGGGCTTAAATTCATTCGGTAGGCTATGTCATAGACAATAGTTGCGTTTGCCACTGATATTTGCGCTGCGTTTTGACCTTGCCCCCATAAGTGTTTTGGGAAGAAGGCTGACAAACTAAAAGCTTTTGCCTTGCGTTGTTCTAATTCAAACCGCTGCACTTCTGCTGTTATTAGGTCGTTACTCATTGTCTGTCCTTTTTTTTAGTTTTTTGTCATACTTTTTAGAAAAATGCATAAGCCTAGCTAAAGTATAAGCCGCAACCCTAACGCTATCCAAATAATTATCGTCTCTGTTTGCGGCTTCAAAATAGCAACAACTCTGTATAGCTTTATCACCGTGTTTATATTTTGGAAGAGATCTGTTGTTGTTTTCAAATTTATGCTTATCACTTTTTCGATAATCTCCATAATAAACGTAAAAGCAGGGGCTACATTTTTGGCTTTTTTCGTCATAGACTAATTCGTAAACTACTTTATACTCGTAATTTCTATCATCTACGCAGTCGTAAAACATATAATCAAAAATACTAAAAATCTCTTTTTTGATGTTCTTTTCCAGCTTTTTAACTAGATACAAAACCTTTTCTTCCGTCATTTTTTATCCTTTCAAATTTTAAGCCGCATTTATGTAATTTTCTTTACGGTATTCGTAGCTGTGCGCCTCATCTTTGGCGATGTCGGAATAAATAAGCTCCATATCCTCCTCGCCGTATTCTTTTTCGGCGGCGATGTAGTCCATATACCGCGTTAAAAGCTCTTGATACTTACTCCGCCCTTTTTCTAACAACTCCTCGCTTGCCCGCACTAAAAACGGGATATGCGGCGCAGATTTAGGCACGCAAAGCCACCCCGTGTATTTGAGTGAAGTTTTATACCCACACAAATTTAAAACGTCGGTATAGTAGGCTAGCGATAAGTCGTAGTTATACGGCTCGATCAACTTCTCAAACTCGTCTTTGTTGTTAGCTTTCGTGCTTTTTAGATCGTAAAGCAGTCCCATTTTGCGAATATAAATATCAGGGCGCGCTTGCATAAGCAAATCTGCATCTTTGTGGTAGTGGAAAAAACTCACTTCTTTGTCTGCGTATTTTAAAAATGGCACGATTTTATTAACGGCGTTTGCGATGTTTCGGTAGTGTTCTATCATCCCTTTAGCCACTATAATTTTATCGGGGTTGGCTTCTCGCAACGCCTCAGCCTTTTTAGTATCAAGCCCTAGCGTCGGGCTTTTGATGTATGTTTTATCGATATTTTCGGGCGTCAAAATGCAGTCGTGGCAAAGCGTGCCCTCGTCAAAGCACGGTTTCCACGTATCAAACAGATGCCTAAATTTAAAGACTCGCACGCTTTTTCTTATCAAATCAAAACGGGTCGAGCTTAGTCCGCCTGCTTCGTGATAGTCTTTGTTTGATAGCCCCTTTATCATTGTGTTTAGGGGGAATTTAAACCCCTTAAGCTCGCTCAAATCTATCTCAAGCATTTAACACCTCAATTTTACTTAGATTGGTTATGCCCGCCGCGGCTAACATCTCTTTGATCTTGTCCGTTAGCTTGTCGTGCGGAGCGTTTGCTGGAGCTTTGACCTCAAACTCGGCTCGGATAGTGTAGATAGCCTTGCCGTTTTCGGCTTCGCGTGGTTTTTGTAAAATTTCACGTTGTGCGTCACAAAAAGCTTGTGGGTTTGGTTTTGCTTGCTCGGCTTTCGCGCGCTCGATAGCCTCTTGTTTTTCTCTTTCGGCTCTTGCTAGTAGTTCAGCTTCCCTTTGTGCAGCTCTTGCTTCCATCTCCGCCTTTTCTCTAGCTGCTCTTTCCTCTGTTTCTCGTCTTGCTTGTGCGGCTATTTCGGCATCTCTAGCTGCTTTTTCTTGTTCTGCGATCTTGGCTTGTAAGATTTCATTTTCAAGAGCTTGTATTTTTGCCTCAATCGCCTCTTTCGTAGCTTTTGCCAAAGTGCCTGTAGGCGTTACCGCGCTTAGCTTGATTAGATCGGCGATGTTTATCCTTTCAAAATTTAGCTGCTTTTCGTCGCAAAGAGTTTTTGTATATTCAGCTATCCTTGCGGCAATTGCTTCAAGCTTGGCGTTTTCAAAATTTGCCACGCCATCTGCTATCTTTTGGCGGCCGTCCGTGATGATAGCTTCGATCTCTTTTTTCTCGGCTTTTAGTTGATTTACTGGGGCTGAAATTTTATCAATATAAAATTTATATCGCTCGCCAATCTCTGTTTTAACCTTATTGAAATTTGCCATCACCTTTTTGGCTTCAGGGATGTTTTCCTCAGTTACATTGATAGAATATTTTTCTACCTGCCTGCTAGCTTCAGCTTTTAGTTCCTCAAAATTAGTAGTCAATTTTTGACTATCTGCTGTTTGCGCCTCGTAAGTTACAATTAATTCCATTTTTTATCCTTTTTTTAACGTATTTATCTTTTATGTTAAAAATTTCTCAATTTTTTAACAATTTCTAAAAACTCACCGACAGTCATGCCAGGCTCGCCATAAAACTCAACAAGCCTCATCAGAATATAAGAGCGCATCTCTTTCAGCCTCCTCTCGTAGCTTTTTTAAACTTCCTTGGTAGGACATTGTGTGGCTTAAAAAGCCATCGTTGGTATATAAAAACTCAGAGCAAATAACATAAACCAAGGCGGCGTAAGCGAAAAAGTCTTGGCTACATCTTTCTATTAATAAATCGATAATCGCTCCAGTGTTATCGCCAAACCCATTTTTAAAAGTATCGTAATAGCGGTTACAAACTGCCGAAATATCACTTATTAGCTCGTCGTATTCTTGCTCAAAATTTATATTTTTTACGTCGTTTTCGGCACGTGCCAGATCATATCCCAAACTCATTTTTAGCTCCTTTTGATATTTAGATAGGCGATGTTTTTGATCTCGCCGCCATTGCTGAAAACTATGCGAAAAAATCTAATTATCTTTTTCATTTTTGTAGCTCCTTGTATCTCTTTGGTACTTTTGGCAAATACGCAGCGCGGTATATATGTCCTAAGCCCGCATTTTGCCCTAGCTCTCTTTGCTCATAGCGCTCTTTCATCTCACAAAGTCCAGCATCAACTAAGTCAGCGTGAAGATTGTCAGTTTTGACTTTCACATCAAACGTAGCGTCACCTAAACGCTCATTTATCCTTGCTCTTTGTGAGCGAGTGACGTCTTTAAAACTTACGTTGGCGTATTTGGAACTTAATTTCTCGTAGTCTTTTTTGGCTTTGATAAGTGCTTTTAGGCTCTCTAATGCCTGCTCTAAATCATTGATGTTTTGCATAACAGCTCCTTTTTCTAATAGAAACCTTGCTCGCCACCGCTGTCTGAATATGGTAAAAATTAATTTAGCTTGCAAAAGCAACTTTTAAATGTTAGTGGGCTTTCGCCTACTCCAAGCAAGCAAGGCTTTTATTAGAAAAAGTGGTGTTTTTCGTTTTATTAATAACCCTGTGAAAAACTATCCTAAATCAGGGCTAATACCGAATAGCGACGTTTCGGCTCGCTATATCCGCTTCAGATTGAAACGTGATTGACCTGCAACTCGCAGGAGGCTCACTCTGTCAGCTTACGCTTGAAGCCTACAAAACGTTTTTTTGTTTTGATGAGAGAATGATACAATACGTGTCCTTATTGTTTCCTTAAAAATGATACATTATGTGTCAAAAATAGACGCTGTAATAAAATGGTGTTTGTGATATAATCAATTTAATATTTTTGCATTAGGAGGTGTTTTATGGATGAAGTAAAGTTAAAAATAAAAGATATAGCCACTAATATAGAAAAATTAGCGGCAAGTATAACGACAGAGGAAGCGACAAAAAATGCTTTTATAATGCCGTTTATTAGGGCTCTAGGTTACGACGTTTTTAACCCATTAGAAGTAATGCCAGAATACACACAAGATATTGGCACAAAGCAAGGCGAGCGTATAGACTATGCTATTTTTCAAAATAACGAGCCAGTGCTATTAATTGAGTGTAAAAAGATAGGGGCGGAGCTTAATGCCAAAAACGAGTCACAGCTGCTTAGATACTTTAATGTCAGCAAGGCTAAATTTGCGATTTTGACAAACGGTCGTGATTATAAATTTTATACCGACTTAGAAGAAAAAAAATATAATGGACACAACGCCATTTTTAAGCTTTGATATAACAAAGATAAAAGATACACAAGTGTTTGAGCTTGAGAAATTTCACAAAAAGAATTTTGACTTAGAAAATATTTTTAACACGGCGAACAACCTAAAATACACAAACCAGCTTGATAAAATCGTAGCAGCAGAGCTTGAAAACCCTAGCCGCGAATTTGCAGCATTCTTTTTCAAAAAAATAAGCGATCAGGTAGCCACTGAGAAAAGAATAGACCAAATAACACCACTATTAAAAGCGGTTTTTGCTCAACGCATAAATGATATGGTAAGGGATAGACTGACGTCAGCATTAGATAAAGAAACAAAAAAAGAAGTCGAGCCGCTACCGCCACAAGAGGACGATAATAAAATCATAACAACACAAGAGGAGCTAGACGCTTTTTATATTGTTAGGGCAATATTGGCAGCGGTCACAAATGTAGAGAATATAACACATAGAGATGCTCAGTCTTACTTTGCAATATTTTTTAATGATAATAACCGAAAGCCGATATGTAGATTATATTTTACTGACAATAAAAAACAACTAGGCATAATGGATAGTGAGAAAAATGAAACAAGATTTCAACTTAATAGGATCGAGGATATTTATGCCTATTCTGAAAAATTATGTGAAGTCGCTAAATTTTACGCTAATCAAAATTAGCGTTTTCTCCACGCCCATGGTGGGAAGAGAATATTCCCAAAGGTTATATTAAAGATAACTTAATGTTATGTTTTTTAAAAATGCCTTTATGATATAATTCTAAATACAAATCTTTATCAAGGAGTAAAGGATGAATAGGTTTTTGTTATTAATTTTAATCGGGTTTCTTTTTGCGGGGTGTAAAACAGCCGTTTTAACAGATATACCGTTGTCAGCGCTCAATGGGGATAACCAAGCAAGAATGGCAACATTAAACGTTGAAGTTCCTGGGTGTAATTCTTATGAAGATTCTAGGCAAGAGTCAAAAGCACTTATTGATTTAAAATTAAAAATCCCGCAAGTATTTAATGGAGCGCAGTTTAAAGAGTGCTATAAAGTAAAAATGGATTCTGTGGCTTCTTTTGTTATACCAGTTTATTTTGGCAAAAACGTACTTGAAACGGAAATACAAGGCGCTGAGCTAAAAATAGGCAAAGACCAAAACAATAATCTTTTAGTTATTGCAACGAGGGGACTGCGTGATAAAATAGAGAATTTTCAAAAACAAAGTATTTCTAAATTTGATTTCTTTGTAATGTTTAGAATAATTAATGATACTGGCACCGAAGTAAAAAACTTAATAGCCGAGAGTGCTTTTATTGATGACACTCCAACCTATTATATTGATTTTAATATGCCAAAAGACTCGTCCGTGGTTATAAGATTAAATGATGTAGCCACTAACATATTAACACAAAAAGGCGACAATAACGGAGTAGCACTAATCCTAAGACTGCCTAAAAATTAACGTTTTCTCAACTGCCACGGCGGAGTAGGATCGCTACTCTGCCAAAGTCCTAGCTTTTTCTCACGAGCCGTTTTTTCTTGATCTACATATATTCTCGAGTATTTCACATAAACCCAAGCGTAGCCATTTAGCACCATTTGAGCGTTTATATCCTGCCCTTTATGGTGGATAATTCCTAGCGTGCGTTTATATCTATCTTTGCCATTTGGCTCTACTTCTACCACTTGCCCTGCGATCAGGCTAGCCAAAAATTGCCTTGATCGTTGTCCGTAGTCTTGCTTTTTCTCTGGAGCGTCAATGCCGTATAGTCTGACCTTTGTTTGCTCTTTGCCGTTTAGCACAGTGATAGTGTCGCCGTCAGATATTTTTATGACTTTTGCAGGGAAAGCAAAGAGCGACGCATACAGCATTGCTAGTAATAAAATGCTTTTCATTTCTTTTCAATTCTTTTAATTTAATTTAATTTTTATGCAATCATTTACTCTTTTTTGTTAGAATTACAAATAGAGAGTGCAATGCCTCGCTGACTACCTGGGCGGACTATCCTAGATGATAATGGGCTAATAGGCAAGGGGTGGGGCTACGATCTATACTCCATATTTTAAATAATCATACAGTCTTATCATTTTCTTAAAAAAACTGTCGTTTATTATAGAGCTTTTCTCTTCCAGTGTTCTGCATAAAAGCCGGTAAAAGTCATCTAAATTTATATTTTCTATTTGCAATAGATACACAAAAGTATAGGCCTTGTGTGGGGGCAATGGGTCGTTATTGTTTTCAGTATCGACTAAATCGTTTATGGTTTTTCCCATATATGTGGCACCGTATTTATTGATCTTTTTCTTGTCGGTGTTGCTGTATAGGGCTGTAGCCCCTCTTTGTCTAAAATCATTTACTAGGGCATTGACTTTATCACACAACACTACCTTCTCACCTCTATCTTTCATTTGCTTTATATACTTAAAAATAGGCATTTTGGTGCTTTGAGTGATTAGTTTTGGTATATAGTCCTCTAAAACCCTTTTTGGATCTAACTTCGTATCTTCAAATAAAATATCTCTGTAAATATCTGCAGCTGTAGGCTCTTTGCCGTAGTAGTCTTTACCTACTCCAATAACAACACTATCAATCTCTTGCTTGTCGTCAATATCAGCAAGCCCTACAACCCTTATCAAGCCACTTGAGCTGTTTGACATAACGACGTCATAGACATCCTTTTTTAACCGCCTAATTATTCTTGGGTTATATTGAGACCTTGCATTACCTATAGCTTCGTAAACCAGAGAAAAATCGTTTGTAGAAATTTGCGTCATAGTTAATCCGTTTAACATGTACGTATAAATGCCTTGCACGTCGCCATCACGCAACCTTTTTACGAAAAATAATCTAGCGCTTAATTTTTTTAATTGATCTTGAGTTAGACATTCTGTTATATTTTCTATAACCCTTTTGATATTTTCGTCATTTATTGAATATCCTATAAAAACAATTGGATATTCTAAAAAAATAGTCATAAGTTTTGCGGCTAAGTATTTGTCTTTTTCATGAAATTTATCATAATCTTGTTGTGTTATGAGTATGCTTTTTGGGTCGGTGCAACATCCGTGTATTTTATAAATTTCCGATATTTCTTGAATGCCCGCAAAAAATAGCTCGTCTTGCCCGATATACTTTTGAAAGCCCTCAAATATACTCTCAGCCAAATTGTCGTAATTTGTAGTTATTACGCCGCTAACACTACGAATAGATATTCTTTTTAATAATTCTATTTCTTTTGATATTTGCGGATCGTCAGTTTTTATTTTTTCTATTGTAAATTTCTGAAAATAGCTCGCTAGGGCTATTTTAAATGGCGATACTCTGTTTTTTATAAGCACATTATTTTGCTTTTTCAGCATAGGCATAAAAGTATCATTATTGAAGAAATTTGCATTAAAGTCTTTCTCTAATTCTTGTGCTATTTGTGGCAGAGAACTTTCAGCTGTGCCATACGAAGCAAATTTATACTCATCGTCGCTGATAAAGCCTGTAAATTGTTTAAGTAGCTCTTCGAATGTAGGTGTCCCCATATAGCGCATAGAAAAGCCTGAGCCTAAAAATAAAAAGGGGTGTCTTTTTGTCTGCTCTATCGCCTTTTGAAAAGTTTCTATTAACTCTTTGTTCGATGCTGCCACAGATTATTTTTCCTTTCTAAAATCTCGTTGAAACTATCATGCTAATAATCGCCTACTATATTTTTACTTTATCCCATAATCCTAAAACGTAAGTCCTTTGTATACTTCGCAATGGAGTTTACCGCATACTTTGCCAAGTATCTCGCACTCGTAGCCCTCTTTGTGTGGGCTGAAATTATTTTTTAAAATAAGCCAGCCTCCATTCACAAATCGACTATTATGAAAAAAGCTTAATTTTTAGATTAAATTTGGCACGAACTACGCCAACAATAATGAGGCTATCAACCTCGTCACCCTCTAGCTCAATATCAGGATAAAAACTATTCATTGAACTTAGCTTTATATATTTTTTTGGTGGCTTCTTAAAAAATTTTTTGACGTAAATATCGCCGTTATAGTTTGCTATTACTACATCCCCATTTTTTGGTTCTGCTTCGCGCTCTATTACTACCCTTTCACCGTCACTCACAAAAGGCTCCATGCTATCGCCACGCACCTTGATTACATCAATATTACCATAGTGAGGAATAGATAAGACATTTTCTAAAAATTCAGGGCTTACATCTACTTGCAATGGCTTTATTTCTGCATTAACTACGCCGTAGCCAGCAGAAGCTTCAACATCTTCATAATAGTTAATCGTAATTAAATTTTTAATTCTTTTAAGTTGCCATTTTTTATTTTTAATATCATCAGAAAAAAGCTCTGCTATTTCGTGGTCTTCCAAAAAAGTATCATCCAGTAGCTTATCAACTGGAACTCCAATGCGGTCAGATAGAGCATTATACTGGGCTGCGTCTTTTGGACTTCTTATACCGTTGCTCCAATTAGTTACAGCTGCTCTAGTTACGCCTAACTCTTCGGCAATATTTTTTGCCGTGTCACCACTTTTATTTAAATAGTATTTGAGTATTTCAGCCAACGCCATAACGTCTCCTTTTTGATACCGTTTGTATCATTATACAAGAATTAAAAACACGTTTGGTTTCTTTTTAAGAAAAATATAAAGACACGTATTGTATCATTGGTGTATGAAAAATTTAAGAGAAAATATTAGAAAAAAACTGTTGAAAGAGTATGGCAAAACGTCAATGCCTAGAAGCGTTATGAATGGCAACAGAAAGCCAAACCCAAATTTTAGAGATCGTAATAGGAGGCTTGTCCCATTTAAAAAATGGGGTAAAGAATTCCCTAAATGGCTATCTGAACAAGAAACCAAGCTAAAGCAAAAGGAGGCTAAAAATAGTAGCGAATAACAGCCTAGAGGCATACAAAAAACTAAAACCAGAGCTAAGCGGCAAACGTAGAGCCGTATATGAGATGTTTTGCCAGCACAAAGAGGGTGCGACAAGGCAAGAAATTTCACGTTGGTATAACGTAGCAATAAATAGCGTTTGCGGACGTGTTAATGAGCTAATAGCGCGCGGTTTCCTGGTCGAGATCGGATCAAAAAAAAGATGTGATAAGCGGATGTAGCACGTCAATATTAAAACCTACTGAAAGGATAGCGTAATGAATACTCCATTATATCTTTTAGTTGCTCTTTGTGTTATGGCGATACTTGACACATTTATTGAAATTTGGAAAGGGCTAAGATGAGTGATAATTTGCAAAATGGATATGCCGTTTGTTTTAACTCTTGGCTATTTGATGAAAGAATACAAAACGAGCTTAGGCTGTTGCTTTTGATCTCTTCATTATCAGCTAAAGAGGGGTACTGCTACGCCAATAATGACTACTTAGCGAGCAAACTAAATAAAACATCGGTTTGGATTTCAGGTGCTATTTCTAAATTAAAAAAATGTGGCTACATTGAAGTTGAGTTACAAAAATTTGGAGCAGTGGTAACAAATAGAAAAATCAAACTACTTGCCCTAAATAACGAAGAACAACCGCCGTTAAAAAATCCTTTAACCGCCGATAAAGAAAATCTAAACGCCGTTAAAGAAAATTTTAACGGCGATGCAGAAATTTTTGAACCGCCATATAATGTATGCGCGCGTAATAATAATACAAGCCAAGAAAATTACAAGCTATTAAAATTACAAGCTAATAATAACCCCCTACCCCCTAAGAATGTTTCACTACCTGCCTTCATTGATCCAAACC
>NZ_CALACG010000324.1 GCF_937890585.1 uncultured Campylobacter sp. | reverse complement strand
CATTTATAAATCAAAAAATGACTAATAAAAAGGCGCAAAATGTTTGATGACAAAGCAATACTGATCACCGGTGGAACAGGAAGTTTTGGTAAAAAGTACACCGAAATTTTGTTAAAAAAATATAAGCCAAAAAGGCTAGTTATCTACTCACGTGACGAGCTAAAACAATACGAAATGGCCCAAATGTTTAAAGATAAGGCTATGCGTTTTTTCATCGGCGACGTGAGGGACTATAAGCGCTTAAGAACTGCGATGAACGGCATAGACTACGTCATCCACGCGGCTGCGATGAAACACGTACCAATCGCAGAATACAACCCAATGGAGTGCATAAAAACTAACATAGATGGCGCTCAAAACGTCATCGACGCCTCTTTGGAGTGCGGCGTTAGCAAAGTGATCGCGCTCTCAACTGACAAGGCATGCAACCCTGTAAATTTATATGGAGCCACAAAGCTAGCCAGCGATAAGCTCTTTGTCGCTGCAAACAACATCGTAGGCGAGAAAAAGACGAGATTTAGCGTCGTAAGATATGGAAACGTTGTTGGCTCTCGTGGATCAGTCGTGCCACTTTTTAAAAAGCTGATCGCACAAGGAGAAAAAGAACTTCCTATTACGCATGAGAAGATGACTAGGTTTTGGATCACGCTTGAGCAAGGAGTAAATTTCGTCCTTAAAAACTTTGAGAGGATGAAGGGCGGTGAAATTTTCATACCAAAGATCCCTTCTATGACAATGGTCGATCTTGCAAAAGCCCTTGCACCAGACCTTGGCGTAAAGATCATCGGCATTCGCCCAGGAGAAAAGATGCATGAGATGATGATATCAAGAGATGACGCGCATTTAACTTATGAATTTGATGATTATTACGTGATAAGCCCGTCTATTCAGTTTATGACAGCGCAGGACTTTTCAGTAAATGCGCTAAATCAAAAGGGCAAACCAGTGAGCGAGGACTTTGAGTATAGCTCAAATACAAATCAAATTTGGCTCGATAGAGCAGGCCTTCTTGAGATGATAGGAGACGGCAAATGATACCTTACAGCCGCCAGCAGATCACAGAAGAAGATATCAAAGTAGTAGCGGACGCGCTAAGAGACGACATCTTAACAGGTGGTCAAAAGGTTAGTAGCTTTGAAGAGGAGCTGGCAAAGTATATTGGTGTAAAGCACGTGATCGCCATGAACTCAGCCACTTCGGCCCTGCACGTAGCATATCTTAGCCTTGGCGTCAAGGAGGGTGATGAAGTGATCACGACGCCTATCACCTTTGCAGCCACTGCAAATGCGGCTTTGATGGCAGGAGCGCAGGTCAAATTTTGCGATGTTAAGATGGATGGCAACATCGATGAAGAGAAGATCCCAAATTTGATCACGCCAAATACAAAGGTAATAACAGCAGTCGACTACGGTGGCAACCCAGTGGAGCTAGATAAGATCATAAATTTAGCCAAAAAACACGGCATAAAAGTGATAGACGACGCCTCTCACGCCCTTGGTAGCGTGCAAAATGGCGTAAAAGTGGGCGTGAAGGCTGATATTAGCATATTTAGCTTTCACCCTGTAAAGCCTATCACCACGCTTGAAGGCGGCGCGCTTGCTACAAACGACGATGAGCTCGCAAGACTTGCAAGACTTTATAGAAGCCACGGCATCGCTAAAACAAAGCTTTGGGATAGCGACATGAGCCTGCTTGGATACAACTACAGGATAACAGACGTGGCCTGCGCTTTGGGGCTTAGCCAGCTAAAAAGACTGGACGGCTTTATCGCTAAAAGAAACGAGATAGCTAAATTTTATGATGAGAAATTTAGTGGGTGTGAGTACTTTAAAACTATAAATATCCCAGCAAATACAACTAGCTCAAGGCACCTATATCCAGTTCTTTTGGATGAGAGATTTTGGGATAAAAAAGAGCAAATTTTTGAAGCACTCTTGCAAAAAGGCGTTGGCGTGCAGGTGCATTATAAGCCAACATATAAATTTAGCTTTTATAAAGCACTATATGGCGAAATTTCACTGCCAAATGCGGAGAAATTTTATAGCGCCGAGCTTAGCTTGCCGTGCCATCACGGAATGAGCATAGATGATGCTAAATTTGTTGCAAGCACTCTTTTTGACGTGCTAAAAAGCTTTAGCGAGTAAAAATGATCTGCATTATTCCAGCAAGAGGCGGCAGCAAGAGAATACCTGGCAAAAACATCAAAGACTTTTTAGGCAAGCCTTTAATCGCATATAGCATCGAATCTGCGCTAAATTCTAAAGTTTTTAATGAAGTAATAGTAAGCACTGATGACGAAATGATCGCAAATGTAGCTAGAGAATTTGGAGCTAGCGTGCCATTTTTTAGAGAGGCGAGCCTAAGCGACGACTACGCAACAAGCACCGACGTGATAAAAGATGCGATAAGACGCGCGAATTCTAGCTTTAGCGACGTCTGCTGCCTTTATGCCACAGCTCCGCTTATAACGGCTGAAATTTTAAAAGAGGCCGCAGGAGAGTTTAAAAAAGATGAGTGTAAATTTTTATTTTCAGCAACTGCGTTTGATTTCCCTATACAAAGGGCGATAAAACTTGATGAAAACGCTAGGGTTAGTATGTTTTATCCGCAGTTTGAAAGGACGCGCTCGCAAGATCTGGAGCCTGCTTTTCATGATGCTGGGGCATTTTACTTTGGCAAAAAAGAGGCTTGGCTGCAGTGCAGCGCTATCTTTGCGCCACACTCAAAGGCATATTTACTGCCAAGAAATTTAGTCTGCGACATCGATACGCTAGAGGATTTTGAGTTTGCTAAAAAGCTTTATTTGATAAATAATGGAAAGATCTGATTGAAAGAATTTAAAGGACTCCCCCTGCTAAAAACGCTCGTGCGTGCTGATAGTAGCAGCAAGATAGGGCATGGGCACATCAGGCGAGACCTTTTGCTTGCTAAAAATTTTAGCGACATCTCTTTTGCATCTTTAAGGCTTGAAGGTGACATTTTTGATGAGGTAAACTACCCTAAATTTAGCCTAAGAAGTGGCGAGATAAATGAGCTTTGCGAACTTATAAAGGATAATAAATTTGAACTTCTCATCATCGACCACTACGGCTTTAGCTTTGAATACGAAAGAGCTATAAAAGAAAAAACCGGCGTTAAAATTTTATCATTTGACGACACTTACGAGAAACATTTTGCAGACTATATTTTAAATGTAAATTTGTATGCGCAAAAGGCAAGTTATGAGAGGCTTGTAGAAAAAGGCTGCGAGGTATTTTGCGGAAGCAAGTTTTTGCTAGTTAGAGATGAGTTTTATGAAGAAGCGCAGGTAAAAAGGGAGAAAATTTATGACTACGCTATCATTCTTGGAGGCACTGATATCTCTGGGTTAAGTGCTAAAATTTCAAAAAAGTTACTCTTAAAAGGGCTAAAAACAGCTGTCATAACAACAAGTGGAAATAAAAACTTAAGCGCCCTAAAAGAGATATCTAGTAAAAACGAAAATTTTAGCCTTTTTGTAGATAGTAAAAGCGTAGCA
>NZ_CALACG010000323.1 GCF_937890585.1 uncultured Campylobacter sp. | reverse complement strand
TTTCTCTTGGGCTTTTTAAATTTAGATAGCTTTTAGCATAACTTTTGTTAGAAGTTCTGAAAATTTAGCTGGATTTTCTAGGCTCATGCCCTCATTTAGCCTTGCCATATCAAGAAGCAAAGGTGCTATGTCATAAACCATCGCCTCATTTTTCTCAAGTTTTGCAAAAATTTCATGATCAGCATTGATCTCCAAGATCGGCTTAACTTTTGGAGCATTTGCGCCTTGTCCCATCTGCCTTAACATCTCTTGCATAGCGTAATCAGGGTCGTTTTTATCATATATTAGCACCGCAGCCGAGCTTGAGAGTCTTGAGCTTAGCCTAACGTCTTTAACTTCGTCTTTTAATATCTCTTTCATCTTAACAAGCGTGTTTGCGACCTTACTCTCATCGACCTTTTCATCGTTTTTGATCTCATCGTTGATATCGGCGTGTGAGACTGATTTTAGAGGTGTTTTGTCAAATTCATTTACCATTGGCATGACGATCGTGTCGATCTCTTCATCCATTATTAACACTTCGATATCGTTTTTCTTAAAGCTCTCAAGAAGCGGCGAATTTCTTAGCATATTTTCGTTGTTGCCGCTGATGTAGTAGATCGACTTTTGATCCTTTTTCATCGCCTCTTTGTACTCTTTTAGGCTGATAAGTCCGTCTCTTTTTGAGCTTTTAAATAGGCAAAGATCCAAAATTTGCTCTTTTTCAGCGTTAAAGCCATAAAGTCCCTCTTTTAAAACCTTGCCAAATAGTTTGTAAAATTTTATGTATTTTTCGCGGTCATTATCTTTTACTTTTGCAAGTTCGCTTAAAATTTTCTTCACGCTCTGCTCTTTTACCGTTCGCATGATCGCATTTTCTTGTAAAATTTCGCGGCTAACGTTTAGCGGCAGATCCTCAACATCGATCACACCTTTGATAAATCTTAAATACGGCGGCAAAAGCTCTTTTGCATCGTCAGTTATAAAAACCCTCTTCACATAGAGCTTCACGCCACTTTGATAATCAACCCTAAAGAGGTCAAACGGCTCAGTGCTTGGCACATAAAATAGCGTTGAATACTCGATCTTACCCTCGGCCTTCGTGTGGATATAAAGTAGCGGGTCGCTGCTGTCGTGTGAAATTTGCTTATAAAAGTCGTTGTAGTCTTGCTCTTTGAGGCTTGATTTGCTTAGTCTCCAAAGCGCATTTGCCTTGTTTATCTGCTCGTTTTTAGTCTCATAAGTGCCCTCTTTTTCGCCTTCTTTTGGTGCGACGTAGCTCTCTTTATCCATAAATATAGGATAAGGGATGTGGTTTGAATATTTTTTAACTATCTCTTCGATACGCCAAGAATTTGCAAATTCATCGTTGTTTAAATGCAAGATAATATCCGTACCAAAGCCATCTTTTTTAGCGTCTTCGATCTCGTAGCTTTTTGCATCAGATGTCCATTTATAGGCCTTCTCACTTAGTGCTCGTTTGCTTATGACTTCGATCTTGCTTGCCACCATAAATGCTGAGTAAAAGCCCACGCCAAACTGGCCAATGAGCGAGCTATCTTTCTTTGCATCACCGCTCAAGCTTTGCATAAAGCCCTTTGTGCCGCTTCTTGCAATAGTGCCTAAATTTGCTATGAGCTCATCTTTATCCATGCCGATGCCATTGTCGCTGATGGTTAAAATTTTGGCTTTTTCATCAACCTTTATGTCGATCCTTGGAGTATAGCTTAAGCTTTTATACTTTTCATCGGTCAAGCATAGGTAGTTTAGCTTGTCAAGCGCGTCGTTTGAGTTTGATATGAGCTCTCTTAAAAATATCTCTTTATTTGAGTAAAGAGAGTGGATCATTAAATTTAAAAGGTCATTGACCTCGGTCTGAAATTCAAATTTATCTGCCATTTTCTTTTCCTTTTTTTAAAATTTTTGGCAGATTATAACACAAAGTGATAAAAATACTCTTAACATTGATAGTAATGCTA
>NZ_CALACG010000322.1 GCF_937890585.1 uncultured Campylobacter sp. | reverse complement strand
CGCAACTGCAGGGCAGACACGAAGTTCGTCACCTTATACTCCTTTTTAAATCCCTCGTCTGCTCGCAGTTACGAGGCAAAGCCCGAGCAAAACCCCTCGCACGTTAGAGAGGCATGCGAATGTGCTGTCGCACCACATGCAGTTAAAAAACTCAAGCAAATTTTAAAATTAGAGCTGGCATATCACGGCTCTAAATTTAAAAGAAATTTTAGTGCCCAAAATATCAGGCACTAAATCCATAAATTTACTCGGTTGCAAGATCAAGGTAATAATCAAGCTGGTCACGTCTGATGATACGTATGAGGTTTGTGCTGCCCTCTACGCCTGTTGGGTGGCCAGCTGTGACGAGATAGGTCTTGTCATGCTCAACGTATCCAGCGTCGTAGGCCTTTTTGATGACATTTGCAAGAAGGACATTTAGCTTTGTCTTTTCAAGCACGAGCGCTGGCGTCACACCCCAAGCAAGGGTAAGCATGTGAGCTGTCTGCTCGTCGTGCGCGATAGCGATGATGTCGATACTTGTGCGGTTTCTAGCTAGTTTTATGGCTGATTTGCCTGAGCCTGTGATAGAGAGTATCGCATTTGCCTTGATGCGAACGGCTAGCGAAGCTGCGCTATTTGCGACCATATCTGTCTCGTCAAAAAAGTCAAATTCGTCAAATTTATTGTATGGATAGATGCTTTGCGTTTGTATGATCGTTTTGCTCATCGCCTCTACGACTGCGACTGGGTTTTTGCCGATCGCACTCTCCTCGCTTAGCATAACTGCGTCAGTGCCGTCTAGCACGGCGTTTGCCACGTCGCTGATCTCCGCTCTTGTAGCAGTTTCATGCTCTGCCATACTTAGCATCATCTGCGTTGCTGTTATGACTGGCTTGCTGGCTGCATTTGCCTTTTTGATGATGAGCTTTTGTATGGTTGGGACCCTGTAAAATGGCACTTCTATGCCAAGATCGCCACGAGCTACCATGATACCGTCGCTTTTAGCGATGATATCATCTATGTTTTCGACCGCATCAAATTTCTCGATCTTAGATAAGATAGCCGCTTTGGAGCCAAATTCTTTTAAGATATTTCTCGCTTTTATCACGTCATTTGCGTCTTGTACGAAGCTAATGGCAACGAAATTTACGCCGTGTTTTGCGCCAAATTCCATATCCTCTTTATCTTTTGGCGTGATGATCTCGATACCAAGGGTAGTATTTGGGAAATTTACACCTTTGTTTGAGTTTAAAATTCCGTCATTTTCGATGATGGTTTTTACGACTACTTTGCCCTCGCCTATAACTCTTGCTCTGATCGAGCCATCGTAGAGATAGACATACTCGCCAGACTTTAGCATAGGTAAAATTTGAGGCTGATTTAGGCTCACTTTATAAACGCCTTTTGCAACTTTTTCGCCTACGATATCCTCTGCGTATATGCTTAGCTCGTCGCCAGCTTGCAAGTAAAATGGCTCACTAAGCTTGCCAACTCTTATCTTTGGTCCGCAGATATCTTGCAAGATACCTATGCGTTTGTTTAGCTTTTTCTCGACATTTCTGATCTTATCGATGTTTGATTTGTGGTATTCGTGTGTTCCATGGCTGAAATTTAAACGAAAAACATTAACACCTGCTCTAACCATCGCCTCCATCGTCTCTTCATTGTCACTTGCTGGCCCTAAAGTCGCTACAATTTTCGTCTTTTTTATCATTTTTATGCCCTGTAATTTGATTTTTGCGATTATAACACAATTTAATAATGTAAATTTTTTGTATAATAGGCAAAATTTTTAAAGGAGAGAATATGAATAAATTTTTATTAACATCTCTTGGACTAGCGGCTCTTGCTTGTGCTGCTATGGGAGATGACAAAGTCTACAAGCTCAAGCTTGCAAGCTCATGGGAGAGCACTATGCCAGTGCTTGGTGAAGTGCCAAAAGAGCTAAAAGAGAAGGTCGAAAAGATGAGTAATGGCCGCATCGAGATCAGGATCGACTACCCATCAAAACACAAGTCACCTTTTGCGATGCTAGACTTTGCAAAAAGCGGTCAATACGACATCGGCTACACAGCTAGCTACTACTACAAAGGCAAAGACCCTAAGACTATGTTCTTTACAGCAACGCCATTTATGATGAATACCGACGAGCAAACAGCTTGGTATGAATTTGGCGGCGGAAAAGAGCTAGAGGCGAAAGTTTTTGACCCATATAACATCAAAATTTTTAGAGCTGGCAACACTGGCATGCAAATGGGCGGCTGGTTTAAAAAAGAGATCAAGTCAGTTGATGATATCAAAGGCTTAAAGATAAGAATTCCAGGCTTTGGTGGCGAAATTTTCTCTAAACTTGGCGCAAATATCAACACTATCCCAACTGGCGAGCTATATATGGCGCTTGAGATGGGTACGATCGACGCGGTCGAGTGGGTTAGCCCAGCTTACGACATGGCGCTTGGTTTTCACAAAGTGGCTAAATTTTACTACACAGGCTGGCAAGAGCCAAACGGCGAAACTCAGTTTTTCTTTAACAAAAAATCATACGAAAAACTTCCAGATGACCTAAAAGCGATCTTCGAAGCAGCAGCTGCAGAGGTGGCAAGCAATGCAAATACAAAGGTATTTTACTCAAATGTCGAATACTGGGACAAAATGAAGAGCGAGTATCCAGACATCCAAGTAAAAACTTTCCCAGCTGAAGTCATCGCAGCTCTTAAAAAGGCTACAAACGAGCTACTTGATGAAGAGAGCGCAAAAGATCCACTATTTAAAGAGATCGTCGAGTCTCAAAGAGCTTTCCTAAAAAAAGCAAGAGAGTGGACAAAAATGTCTGACTACGCTTACATCAAAACAAACGAAGAAAAATAATCACAGCAGGGAGTTTCCCTGCTTTTTACTCTAAATTTGCCAAAATAACTCTGGCAAATTTAATTTTACCCTTAGCAAGGCATCTTTAAAACTTCTACCACTTCACCTTTTGCGATAAATTCCGTCTCTTTTGGGATGATAAGCAGTGCCGCTTCGTTGGTTAGGTTATTTACGATGGCTGAGCTGCCTAGCTTTTTGCCGTCTAAATTTACGAAAATTTTGCCATCTCTGTTTTCTAAATTTACCGCTGTAAATTCCAAAAATGGCGAGCGTTTTTTGTAGTCTTCGTCCATTATCGCCGTGATCTTTGGCTCTTCTTGGCTAAACCAAGTGTTTATAAGCACTCTAACGTAAAGCACGCACATAACCATCGCCGAGTAAGGAAATCCAGGCAGCGCAAAGATATATTTGTCGCCTGATTTTGCCACTCTGATATGGCGGCCTGGTTTTATCGCAGCGCCCTCGATGATGAGCTTAAAGTTTTCATTTAAAGCGCCCTTTACAAAGTCATAGTCTCCCATGCTGATACCGCCAGTAGTCACCAAGATATCGGCTGATTTTAGCGCATTTATGATCGCTTTTTCGACAAGCTCGGCCTTATCTCTTACGATCTCGCAGATGATCGGCTCTGCGCCCATTTTACGTATCTGCATAGCGATACCTACGTGGTTTGAGCTGTGAATTTGCGCTGGACTATCAAGCGGTTCGCCAAGGTCTTTTATCTCGCTGCCAGTTGCTAGTATCGCCACTCTTGGGCGGATAAAAACACTTACGTGAAAGACGCCAAGCTCGGCAAGAAGAGCGATCTCAGAGTATGTTAGGCGCGTGCCTTTTTTTATTAAAATTTCGCCTTTTTTGTAGCTCTCGCCGACTGCTCGCACGGCAAAGCCCTTTGGCACGCTCTTTTTGATGATTATTTTTGAGCCGCTAACCTCGACATTTTCAACCGGCACAAGAGTGTCAGTGCCTTCGCTCATTAACGAGCCAGTGAAGGTTTTGACGCATTTGCTACCCTCTACATGTAGCCCTTTGTCGCTACCTGCTGGCAGATCGGTGATGAGCTCAAGCTCACTTAAGCCCTCTTTAAAGGCAAAAGCGTAGCCATCCATCGCCGAAACTGGCTTTGCTGGGTAGTTTTCAGCGGCTGTGACATCGTAGGCGATATTTCTATCAAGCGCATCTGTGATAGCTACTTTTTCGACCTTTTCCCACGCATTTATCGTATCTTTTAGAATTTTCAGGCTATCTGCATAGCTCATAAAATCTTTCATCATTTATCCTTTTTATGAAATTTTTGCATATTCTATCCACTTTGCTCTTAAAAAAATTAATCTTTGTTTTATTTAATGATTATTAAAATGTCGTTTAAGAAACCGGTCGGGTTTTACCTTTACACAGGAATTTACATGAACAAAACATTGCTTTACATCATCGCAGGTGCGAGCCTTGGCATACTTGCTCCAGTGCTCGTTCATTTTGGCAACCCAGCAAATATGGGTGTTTGCGCGGCTTGCTTTTTACGAGATAGCATGGGTGCGCTTGGCTTTCACCAAGCAAAAGTCGTGCAGTATCTAAGGCCTGAAATTTTAGGGCTTATCATCGGAGGCTTTCTAGCTAGCGTGCTTTGGAGCAGAAATTTCACTCCAGTATCTGGTAGTGCGGCATTTTCTAGGTTTTTCTTAGGCGTGTTTGCGATGATAGGCTGCCTCATATTTTTAGGCTGCCCTTGGAGAGCGTTTTTGCGTCTTGGAGGCGGAGATATGACCGCTATCGCTGGCGTTGTTGGCCTATTTGCTGGCGTTTTTGTGGGACGAGCTTTTAAGAAAAACGGCTACATTTTGCCAGAGAGCGAAACCACCGCAAAGGCGATAGGATTTTTGCCAACTATCATTGCTATTTTGCTTTTGATAGCACTTATCTTTGGTCTAAAACTTGGCGAAAATGGCGCATTATTTAGCTCAGAAAAAGGTCCAGGCTCACAGCATGCAAATTTATTTATCTCTCTTATTTGTGCCATTATCATCGGTGCATTTATGCAAAGAAGTAAATTTTGCTCAGTGGGAGCAATAAGCAAAATTTTCGAGCGTGACTTTTCGATGTTTTATGGCGTCATCTCTATCGTCCTTTTTGCAAGCATCACAAATTTAGTGCTAAATCAATACAAATTTGGTTTTGAAGCTCAGCCTATCGCTCACAATGATATGCTTTGGAATTTCCTTGGTATGACGCTCGCTGGTCTTTGCTTTAGCCTAAGCTATGGCTGCCCTGGCAAACACCTAGTGCAGATGGGAGCTGGAAATTTAAGCTCTGCTCTTTTTGTTTTAGGTATGGGAGCAGGTGCTGCTATAAGTCATAACTTCGTGCTTGCAAGCTCAGGAGCTGGCATCACACCTTTTGCCCCGTATGCCGTAGCTATCGGTTTTATATACGCTATCTACGTTGGATTTTTCACTAAAAAAGCTTAACTGAATTTGGCTGCTTTTGCAGTCAAATTTGCTTTTTTATCTATAAAATTTGAGTGAGATAAATTTTAGCTAAAAATAAGTTCTTAGGTTGTATAATCCAAAACTTATTTTAAGTTGTCACGGTAGCTCAGCTGGTTAGAGCGCTGGTCTCATAAGCCGGAGGTCGGGAGTTCAAGTCTCCCCCGTGACACCATAGATGTCCTACTTATCGATACTTTAACTGCCCTTTTTGCAGTTTCCCTTTCTTTAAAATTT
>NZ_CALACG010000321.1 GCF_937890585.1 uncultured Campylobacter sp. | reverse complement strand
GCAATCCACAAAGGTAGGGATAAAAAATATCTTTTCATTTTTTACTCCTATTTTTTGCAAAATTTCCGTTATATTTGGGCTTACGCTTATAATCTTATCAAAAAGTGTGGTGTGTAAAAATTTACTCAAAGAGCCTTTTATTGGGAACTCATTATGCCTTTCGCGTATAAATTTAACACCCTTTTTTCTGGTAAAAATTTTTGATATAGCAGCTACCCAGCTGTCTGTGGAGCCATTTGATATGACCACGTCTATATTTTCTTGCCACAAAATTTTGCAAAATATCGGCACTGTTTTATGAAAATTTTTCTTTTTCATTTCGCATTCGATAACTTTAAAATTTTCTTCTCGAGCGCGTTTTGAAATTTCAGAATTTGGGTTGCAAAATAGCGTTGTGCCGTGTCCTAGCTCACGCATATGACGCATCTCATTCATGATCTTATTTTGTTGCCCACCCCAGTTAAAAAGCGTCTCCGTGTGAAGTATATTCATCGCTATAGTCCTAAATTTTGCTTAATTTTTGCTTTGATCTGTGGCATTTCGTCGCTAAAATCCATCAGCGTTTTTTCTACGCCATGCTCTTTTATACCCTCTTTGTCGCAAGGCACAAATTCCCAATATTTTTGATAGACGCTGTGTTTGCCCATACTTTGTATGCCGTTTTGTTTGGTATAGCCATTTTGCATTAGAGTATTATCCCATGGACCCCACTCGTAAGCTTCACTTGGACCAAAAAAGGCGATTACAGGTACGTCGTTAGCAGCAGCTATGTGCATGATAGCGGTATCTACGCCGATAAAGAGGCTTGAGCGCTTTGA
Source organism: uncultured Campylobacter sp. (assembly GCF_937890585.1). Taxonomy (GTDB): domain Bacteria; phylum Campylobacterota; class Campylobacteria; order Campylobacterales; family Campylobacteraceae; genus Campylobacter_A. The sequence goes on along the minus strand of NZ_CALACG010000321.1, from coordinate 3,350 downwards.
GAGGGCGATCGTTTGTTTTAGGCTTAGTTTACCGCCTAAATTTATAGGCTCACTTTTGCAAATTTTTAGCACATCTGCAAGCTTATTTAGCTCATTTTCTTTGTTGTCGCTTGTTAGCACGACCTTTACGTCAAGCTCATTTTCGCAGTAGTCGATGAGCTCAGCCATGCTCTCGTCGTTTGCGCATTTAAACATCCAGCGGCTTGTTAGATGCACGTGCACAAAGCGTTTTGGTAAATTTAGATGCTCCACGCTCTCGTCTGAAAAGATGCTTACTTTTTTGCTCACCGGCTCAAAGCCCAAAGCCCTTAACGCATTTAAATTTAGATCAACCGTGTGAGAGAAATTTTCGTAGTATTTTGCCTTTACGCTTAAAAGCTTATTTATCGCCTTGTGCTTGCCCAAAAAGCCAACTATCTTTTTGATCTTGGCGTACTTTGAGATGATGACGCCGCGGTCTCCAGTGGTCGTTTGCACCGCCATATCGTATTTCTCTTTTTTGATCGCTCTTATAAATTTTAGCTCGGTAATTAGCTTTTTAAAAAAACCAGAATTTGCACTTTGTCTATCATAAATGTGGATTTTATTTATGTAAGGGTTGCCTTCTATCATCGCTTCTGTCCCTTTGTTTAGGGCAAAGTCGATGGTCGCGTCTGGGTAGTAGTGGTGCAAATTTTTAATGAGCGGCGTTGTTAAAAGCACGTCGCCGATATTTCTAAATTTAATTACAAGTATTTTCATTTTATATATTTCCAAAATGTGTACTGGGCGTAAAGTCTAGCGATAACATAACCTGCAAAGCCCTCTTTAAAGCCACCTTTTAGCACATAAAGCTTAAAAAATGTCCAAGCAGGGCTTGTAAGCGCCTTTAGCAAATTTCTTTTTGCGCCCATGCTTGAGTAGCGATTTTGCTTAGCGATAAACTGCTCGATACTCTCATACGCGTAGTGCAAGAAGTGATTTTTAAGCACTCCAAGCCTTTGTGAGCCGTCATTTAAAATGACCTTTTCATGTACCGCTCTGCCATCAAATTTGGCAAAATTTTTATTAAAAAGTCTCACTGTGTAGTCTGGATATAGCCCCATATTTTTTATCGCTTTGCCAAAGAAAAAATTTAGCCTAGCAACGTTGTAGGCCATAAATTTAGGCTCTTTTAGCACGCTAATGATCTCATTTTTAAGCTCGTCTGTTATCACCTCGTCGCTATCAAGCACAAATACCCACTCGTTTTTGGCTAGATCCACGCCCTTTTGCTTTTGCGCGCCAAATCCAAGCCAAGCTTGCTCGTGAAATTTCACGTTGCTAAAGCCATCACAAATTTGCCTTGTGCTATCTTTTGAGCCGCTATCAACCACGATGATCTCATCAGCAAATTTAGCACTCTCTAACACCTCTTTTAGGTACTTTTCGCTGTTAAAAGTCAAAATGACAACGCTTAGCATTTGTACTCATTTTCGTAAAATCTCTTAAACCTTTGGTGAAACCAAAAGTACTCCTCTGGCCTTGCTCTAACCATCTCTTCGCACGCACTGCACTGCATTTGCGTCGCTTTTTGCACGGCATCTTCTTTGTCAAACGTGCTTATGTCTATTGGCTGCTCAAAGCAAATTTCATTTAAATTTTCGCCTTTTTGGTAGATAAATGCGTTTATGATAAGGGCATTTGTCTTTTGCGCTAGCACGCTTGCAGCTGGCGTGTGAAGCACATCTTTGCCGAAAAACTGCACCTTTATGCCATCTTTTGGTGCGGTGTTTTGATCAACTAAAATTCCTACTATTCGCCTAGCTTTTAGCGCTTTTAAGATATCTTTTGCGCCGCCATCTTTGTCGATTAGCTCCACATCAAACTGCGATCTGTTAGCTCTTAAAATTTTATCCATGACGCTGCTATCAAGCCTTCTGCCAAGTGCCGATGAAGCTCCAAAACGAGCCGCGACAGCTAGGCCAAATATCTCCCACTGCCCAAAATGCGCAGTTGTAACTATGATAGGCCTGCCAGACTTCATCGCGTCAAGTAAAAAGTGCTCATTTTTAAAGACGACCTTTTCAAGTATCTTTTGTTTTGTTGTGTTTTGGTTTAGGATAAAATTTATACCGAGGTATTTTGCAAAGTTGTAGTAGCATTTTTTGGCGATTTCTAGCTTCTCTTCTTTAGTTTTCGTTTCGCCAAAAGCAAGGTCTAAATTTGTCATCACTACGTGAAATCTCTTTTTTTTAAGCTTCATAAACGCAAATGCTAAAAATTTAGCAAGCAGGTTTTGAAGCGAAGTTGGCAGTAAAAATATAAGAAATTTTAAAGTATAAAAGCCAGCTAGATATATCCTATCCATTTAGCAGCCTTTTTGCGAAATTTGCAACCGTTTCAGGGTAAATTTCTCTTATGCAAAAGTCGTTTTTATCGATACTTCTAGCATCTATCTCCTTGCCCATATCAATAACAAGGTTTATCTCCGTCACAAAAGCATTGCGGTGGCTTGGTCGGTTGCCAAAAAGCGTGATAGAAGGCCTATTTACAGCCCATGCAAGGTGCGTTAGACCGCTATCATTGCCAATTACCAAATCGCAGCTTGCGATAAAATCTATCATGTCTTTTATGCTTAGCTTTTCAAGCAGTTTTGCTTTGGTGCCCGAAATGATCGCCTCAGCCCTTGCTTTTTCGCTCTCACTCCCGTAGCAAAGGTAAATTTCGCATCCCTCAAGCAGTCTAATCACATCTTTAAATTTGTCATAAATTTTACTCTCTTCACTTGCAAAAGCAGCGATTAATACGCGTTTTTTGTCGCTTTCATTTTTAAATTTTTTGCAAATTTCAAAGCAGGGCGATTTTTTTAAAATTTCATCTCTGTCAAAGCTAAAATTTAAGGCATATCCAACGAGGCTTAGGTTTCTAACTATGATATTTTCGTTATAGTCGATCTTAAATTTATGCTTGTAAAGCCTTGCAGAAATTTTCTCTTTGACACTCTCTTTGCTAAAGCCATAAATTTCTTTGCCAAGTAGTTTTGCGACGACAGCTGATTTAAAAAGTCCTTGCAGATCGATGATCTTATCAAATTTGCCAAGCGTTTTTATGATCTTGTAGCTCTTTTTAAAGCTCTCTTTAAGCGGCAAAATAACTAGTTCGTCGATAAGCGGATGATCTTTTAAAAGGCTTGCAAAACGGGCATCAACGAGCCATGTGATGTGAGCATTTGGGCAGTGCTTTTTGATAAACTGAAGCACGATGGCTGCATGGACGATGTCCCCAAGTGCCGAAAGCTTTACGATGGCTATTTTTAGTTGATTTTTATCTTGCATTGGCTACTTTAAATATAAATTTTTGGTATGATTTTAAAAAAAAATGCTTAAAAA
>NZ_CALACG010000320.1 GCF_937890585.1 uncultured Campylobacter sp. | reverse complement strand
CTGTAAAAACTAATTTTTCTTTTATATTTACATTAGATGTATTAGAGTCAAACATTTCAATTTTACAATTATCAAATTCTATATTTTTGAAATCGTTTATATTTAAAAATCCAAATTCACAATTTTTAAATTCTATATTGTGTTGTGTTAAAATATCTTGCAATACTTTATTATCTAGTACATCTATTTGGCAAACTTGTTTTATAATATGTTTTTGTTTGTCTCCACCGTCATTTAATGGAATAGACCAACTAACATTATCATCGCCAAAAATTTCTTTTAGTTTTTCATTGGCTAAATTAAATCTATCTGATGTTTCCGATGATGTCAAGCAAGCTCTCTTAAAACTAATTTATGCAATAAATTTAAAAACGTATCATATCTACACTTAATCATTATCCAAACACTCTCTTAAAAATTCTATCTACATTTTTAGTGTAGTAGTTGTAGTCAAAGCACTCTTTGATCTCATCTTTGCTAAGGCTCTTAGTTAGGTCCTCGTCGTTTAGCAAATTTTGTAAAAATAGGCTGTGACCTTGCTCGTCGATCGCTTTTTTGCCCTCTTGCAAGTCCGCCCAGACCTTCATGGCGTTGCGCTGAACGATCTTGTAGGCGTCCTCTCTAGAAATCCCACGTTGTGGCAATTGTAAAAGCACACGTTGCGAAAATACCAAACCGCCTGTTAAATTTAAATTTTTCATCATATTTTCTGGATAGACGACTAAATTTGCTATCAAATTTTTGATACGAACCAGCATAAAATCAGCCGTGATAAACATATCTGGCAGGATAAATCTCTCAACCGAGCTGTGGCTGATGTCGCGCTCATGCCAAAGTGCGACGTTTTCAAGAGAAGGCGTGACGTATGAGCGTAGCACCCTGCAAAGGCCGGTGATGTTTTCACTAAGGACTGGATTACGTTTATGTGGCATGGCGCTTGAGCCCTTTTGTCCTGGGCTAAAATACTCCTCCGCCTCATAAACTTCAGTCCTTTGGTAGTGTCTAACGGCAACTGCGATCTTCTCGCACGTAGAGGCTAGAACTGCGATAGCGCTTACCACATGGGCGTAGCGGTCGCGCTGGATCACTTGATTTGACGCTGGGGCGGCTTTGAGACCAAGCTCCTCGCATGTTAGCTCTTCAAATTCCATCGGAGCGTGGGCTAAATTTCCCATAGCGCCTGAGAGTTTGCCATAGCTGATCGTATCTTTTGCGTCTTTGATGAGCTTTAGCGCCCTTGCAATCTCGTCGTACCAGATGGCAAGCACTAGGCCAAAAGTTATCGGCTCGCCGTGGATGCCGTGGCTTCTGCCGACCATGAGCGTGTGCTTGTGCTCGTTTGCTCTGTTTTTGACCGCCTGCATGAACTCCTCTACGTCGCTGATGATGAGCTCTAGGCTCTCTTTCATCTGAAGTGCGACGGCTGTGTCGATGCAGTCACTTGAGGTCATGCCGTAGTGTACAAACCTGCTCTCATCGCTAAGGCTCTCGCTGACGCTTGTTAAAAATGCGATAACATCGTGCTTTGTCGTCTTTTCTATCTCGTCGATGCGAGCTACTTCAAATTTAGCGTTTTTGCAAATTTTCTCGCAGTCGCCGTCGCTTATAAAGCCAAGCTTATTCCAAGCTTTAACGGCAGCTTTTTCTACCTTGAGCCAAGCGTCGTATTTTGCTTGTATGCTCCACTTTTCAGCCATCTCTTTGCGTGAGTATCTTTCGACCATTGTTGAACCTTTTGTATTAGTTTACTTTTGTCCTGAAAGTATAAATTTGGCTTTTTGAGCCAGAAATCACGTCATGCAATTTCTCTAAATTTAAGTTTTGATTATATAAAATCCGGGCTGAAATGTCGGTTATACGCTTATAAATTTGGGCTTAAGATAGCTCGCTCATTTTTTCAAAAGGATCACTTTTGCCCTATGTAAATAAATTTATCGCCACTGCAGATCATCAAAAAGCTTATGAAATTTTACTGCAAAATGGCTTTAATATGAGCCAAACCCAGCGCCTCATCGATAAAGGCAGGCTGATCTGTGGCGGCAGTGTCGTGAGCGAGAAAAATGCCATTTTGTCTGGTGATGTCTTTTTGATCGACTATGAGGCCGAGCCAAAGGGACTAAAACCGATCTTTGAGTGCGAGAGTTTTGTGGTATTTGACAAGCCAAGTGGTGTGCTGAGCCACCCAAATGGCAGACACTGCGACTACTCGCTAAATGATGAAATTTACACACTTTTTGGGCGAGATGCGAGCGTGGCACATAGGCTGGACTTTGAAACAAGCGGCGTGATAGTTATAGGAAAAGATAGAAATTCTACGATAAAACTAAAGAAAATCTTTGAAAACAGGGAAGTTTCTAAAAGCTATCTCGCGATGGTACAGGGCAAGATCGAGCGAGAATTTACGATCGATGCCAAAATGGATCTAGCGAACAACTATGACGATGTGAAGATGCGAATGCAAATTTGTGAAAATGGGAAAAATGCGGTGACTAAAATTTTGCCGATAAAGTATTTTGACGACATCGATACGACTTTAATTCGAGCTATCCCATTCACTGGCAGGCAACATCAAATTCGCTTGCATTTGTTTCATGTGAAACACAAGATCCTTGGCGAACCACTTTATGGTTTATCGCGTCCGCAGATCGAGAAAATTTTAGATAAAGAGATGAGCGAGTGTGAACGGATAAATTTAACTGGAGCAAAAAGGCTCCTACTTCACTCGGACGAAATTTCATTTAAATTTGATGAATTTTTTTACAAAATAAAAAGCAAATTTGACGCCGAAAATGAGTTTTATAAATTTGCAAAAGAAGGCTTTATTATAGTCTGATTTTTCTATTTCAATAAATTCACTATCAGTTAGTAATGCTAATTTTAATTTTGGCTCTAATTCTTGCAA
>NZ_CALACG010000319.1 GCF_937890585.1 uncultured Campylobacter sp. | reverse complement strand
GAGAGCTTAGAGCGAATTCGTAAAGGAAAAATATGGAAATTTACATTTTTTTAGGTTTTGGTATCGTTTTAGCGATAATAATAGCTTTGATATTTATAAAAGATAGCGAGACAAATAAGAAATTTGCAAGGTATGAGCGTGCCATAGAGAGCGCCATGCAAGAAAACTACAATCTCAAAAAGCAGCTAGTCGCACTAGCAAGCTTTAAGCCTGATGATGACGAGCAACTAAAAGATGTAAAAGATGAGCTAAAAGAGCAGATAAACGAGCAGATAAATGAAAAAATCGTGCCGATAATCCGCGCTATAAAGAGCATCGAGAGAGTGATCGATGACTTTGCAAACGAGCAAAAAGATAGGATGTTTAACCTTGAGGAGCGAACAAGAGATATCAATAAAATCGCCCCAAGCGTTATCAACGAAGAAGAGCAAATTCTAAAGATGTTTAAGGACGGAAAGAGCGCGGCCATGATCGCAAAAGACCTTCACGTGGGTATGGGGCGAGTTGAGTTTGTGCTTAAATTTCATAAATTAGCCTAAATTTATAGGTTAATTTTAAAAGACAAAACTACTCTTAAACTACAAAAATTAGCTTAAATTTTTATTTAAATTTAAATCTTTTAACCTATAATTGAAAATTAAAAAAAGCTATAACCAAGCTTAAAAAAGGTGCTTTATGCTAATAGATAAATATGGTCGGGTTGTTGATTATTTAAGAATTTCCGTGACGCAGCGTTGTAATTTTAGATGTAGATATTGCATGCCTACGACACCATTTAGTTGGACGCCAAAAGAGAATTTACTAACATTTGAAGAGTTATTTTTATTTGTAAAAGTAGCTATCGACGAGGGTGTGAAAAAGATCAGGATCACAGGCGGTGAGCCACTCGTACGCAAGGATCTAGACGTCTTTATAAAGATGATAAGCGATTATAAGCCAGACATCGATCTAGCGCTTACGACAAATGGCTTTATGCTGCCACACTTTGCCAAAAGGTTAAAGGATGCTGGGCTAAAGCGCATAAATATGTCGCTTGATACGCTAAATGAGCAAAAGGCTAAATTTATCGCTCAAAAGAGCGTTTTGCATGAGGTTTTGGCTGGCTTTGAGGCAGCACTTGATGCTGGGCTAAAGGTCAAGATAAACACCGTCGCGCTAAAAGGCTTTAACGACGATGAGCTAGTAAATTTGCTTGAGTTTGCCAAATTTAGAAACTCTCAGATCAGGTTTATCGAATATATGGAAAATTCGCATGCCAAAGAGGATCTAAAAGGGCTAAAAAGCGATGAAATTTTAAATATCATCTCGCAAAAATATAACATCACAAAAGATGAAAAACTGCCAAACGCACCTGCGTCTATTTATAGGCTTGATGACGGCTATAAATTTGGCATCATAGACCCTCACAAACACGACTTTTGCGAGAGTTGCAACCGCATCAGACTAAGCGCTGAGGGGCTTTTGATACCTTGCCTTTACTTTGAAGATGCACTAAGCATCAAAAAAGCAGTTGCAAACGGCGACATCGTCGCAGCAAGCGAAATTTTAAGACAAGTGCTTGCCAACAAGCCAAAAGAGAACAAATGGGCGCTAGGAGCTGAAAACGAAACCTCTTCAAGGGCCTTTTACCAAACTGGTGGTTGATGAGCAAAGAGCTAGAATTAGTTGAGGCATTTTTAAGTATTCAAGGCGAGGGCGCTTATCAGGGCAGGCTCGCCATATTTTTACGCTTTTTGGGCTGCAACCTAAACTGCTCTGGCTTTGGCGTAAAGACAAGATCTTTAAAAACAGGCGAAGAGTTTTTGGGCTGTGATAGCATAAGGGCCGTTTTTAAGGGACATTTTCACCACAAAAGATATAGCGCAGATGAAATTTTAAGCCTAGTTGATAGCCTTAGCAAAGGCTTAGAGCAAAAGCCGATCGTCGTTTTAACAGGCGGCGAGCCACTCATCTGGCATCAAAATGAAAATTTCATAAATTTGGTAAGAAATTTGCTTATAAACTACGAGGTGCATTTTGAGACAAATGGCACGATCTTGGTTGATTTTGATAAATTTGAAATTTATAAAAACTGCCATTTTGCACTTGGGGTAAAGCTAGCAAATAGCGGAGTTAGCGAGCAAAAACGCATAAATTTAGATGCCATTTTAGCTATCAAAGATAACGCTAAAAGCAGCTTTTTAAAATTTGTCCTCTCGCACTTTGATAAAAGCGAGCTGGAGGAAATTTTATATATAAAAGATAGAGCAAATTTGCCAGTTTGGTGCATGGCGATGGGTGCAAATGAGGACGAGCTAAGCAAAAATGCTCTAAAAACAGCGCAGTTTGCCATAAAGCATGGATTTAACTACTCAGAGCGTATCCATATCAGGCTTTGGGGCGACAAAGAGGGTGTTTGATGATTATTAGAAAACTTTTTAGATTTGAAAATGCGCATATCGTGAGATTTTGTAGCTCAAAGCGCTGCAGGACGAGCATCCACGGCCACAGCTACGTGGCTGAAATTTTACTTAGCTCAAATTTCTTAGACAACGCTGGCATGGTCTATGACTTTGGGCTAATGAAGCAAAACATAAAGACGATCATCGATAGCTTTGATCACGCTACGACCATATATTCAGGCGATAGTGACGAATACAAAAACGACCTTAAAAAGCACTCTGCAAGGTGGATCGAGATCCCACTAAATCCCAGCGCAGAGCAGTTTTGCCGTATATTTTTTGTCATGATCGAGCGGATACTTGAGCTTAGCGTGATGAACAACGGCGAGCGCGAAGTAAAGCTTCACAGCATCATCGTCCATGAGACCGACACTGGCTATGCGCAATGCTTCAAAGAGGACGCGACAAACCCACAAATGGGCGAGATAAGGCTTAGCGATATCAAATTTTCTGAGGCCATTATAGACGAGTGGGAAGATAAAAATTTACTTGAAAAGATGATAAATAAGATAAAAATAGAAAATCCAAAGGACGTTTAATGAAAAAATTTATAACCTCTTTTTTGCTTATAGCTGGCGTATTTTTGGGATGTGGAGATAAAGAAGAGGCCAAAAGTGACGTTAGTGAGCCAGTCCCTAGTGATGTTACGATAGCTCAGCCAGACGCAAACGTGACGATAGACGAGCAGCTGCCACCTGAGCCAGTCGTCGAGGAAAACGAGCCGCCTAAAGATAAAAAATGAACGAACATTTAGCCTCGCTTTTTGCCTACACTTTGCCATTTCACGTGGCGTTTTTCTACGCACTTCTTGCGTGCGGGGCGCTTTATCTACTGCTAACGCAGCTTGGAAGCGCTAGCAAAAACTACGTGCTTCACATAAGGTATTTTTTGCCTATTTATCATATGCTGCTTAGCTTTTTGGTGCTAACTGGGCTTATTTTGTGGGCGTACTACAACTACGAGCTAAAATTTAACGCCATAAAAATGCTTCTTATCTTGATAGCCCTGATCGCACTTAGCGCCGTTGGATATAAAAGACTAAAGAGATACGCCGTTGCTGGCGAGCTAGAGAAATTTAAAAAATTTGCCCTTATTAAAGGCATTTGCGACATTATTTTGATCATCATTGCAGGAATTTAGATGAAATTTTTATATGATAAAAACGCTGGCGAAGAGCGCTTAAAGATAGTAAATGAGGCCTTTTTACACCTAAAAGCTAGAAGAGTTGAGGTGAGTGAGCGCATAAGCGTTAGAAATCTGCATGACGGCAAAGAGTATATCTACGAGATCGATGAGATAGAGCGCAGAAGTGCAAATTTAAGCCTTGTCTTTGCCAGCCTAAACAGCGAGCATAAATTTGACTTTACCATCGCTTGGGCGGTCGTTGACCCAAAGACGGTCGAAAAGACACTGCCATTTTTAAATGAGCTTGGCGTCGGCAAGATCGCCTTTGTCTACACTAAATTTTCTCAGGCAAATTTCAAGATCGACCTTGAAAAGCTAAACTACATAAACGCACTTTCATGCGAGCAGTGCGGACGAACATCGCTAATGAAGTTTGAAATTTATAAAAATTTAGACGAGCTAATGAGCGTTTATAAAAATGTCTCAGCCATAAATTTTGGCGGTAAAAATTTAAATGAAAAAAGAGATGATGAAATTTTAATAATCGGTCCAGAGGGCGGATTTAACGAGGATGAGATGGCTAAATTTAAAAATATCTACGGTCTAAATACAAAAAATATCCTAAGATCGCAGACCGCAGTCATATCTGTGGCAGCAAAATTTCTTGCTTGATTTATTTGATTTTTAGATTTCTTTTTATATAATCAGCAACTTTTAAGGTAACAAATAGCCCAAAATAATAAAGGAAAGATGATGAAAAAAGAGATCCATCCAGAATATGTAGAGTGCACCGTAACTTGCGCGTGTGGCAACAGCTTTAAGACGAAGTCAAACAAAAGCGAAATCAGAATCGACATCTGCGACAACTGCCACCCATTTTTCACAGGCAGTGAAAAGATAGTTGACAGCGCTGGCCGTGTTGAGAAATTTAAGAAAAAATACGCTCTAAAATAAGCCTTGCTCTACTTTGTTCCTACTCCAATAGGAAATTTAGAAGATATCTCGCTTCGCGCGATCAAAATTTTGCGTGAATGCGAGATAGCTATCTGCGAAGATACAAGAGTTTGCAAAAGCCTTGTAAACCTACTAAACGAACGCTTTGACGCACAGATAAACATCTCAAATTTTATCCCGCTTCATACCCACAACGAAGATGAATTTTTCGCAAATTTAAATGATGAAATTTGGAGTAAAAATATAGCTTATATGAGTGACGCTGGCATGCCAGGCATAAGCGACCCAGGCGTTAGCCTAGTAAGATATGCTCAAAAAAATGATATCAAGTATGAAATTTTAAGCGGAGCAAACGCTGCACTTTTAAGCGTAGTCGCGAGCGGACTTTGCGATAAAGAGTTTGTTTTCTTAGGATTTTTACCAAATACCGGCAGAGAAAGAGCAATAGCCATACAAAACGCTCTAAATTTAGCCTATCCAGCCGTCATATACGAAAGCCCAAAACGCGTATTAAGCTTAGTGCAAAGCATCGCAAATTTAGAGCCAGAGAGAGAAATCTTTGTCATAAAAGAGGCCACCAAAAAATTTGAGACCAAATTTAAAGAACAAAAAGATGTCACTATCGAAGAGCTCATAAATTTCATAGCAAATCCGCCGTTTAAAAA
>NZ_CALACG010000318.1 GCF_937890585.1 uncultured Campylobacter sp. | reverse complement strand
GTAAAATACGAGTAGGTTTTTGCTTATTTTAAAATTACTTTCCTAGCTTTTCTTTTAACTCTTCTTTTTTAGATTTAGCTTTTGAAGCAGCCTTCTCTTTTTTATCTTTTACTTTATCAGAAAGCATCTCTTTTTTCTCTTTGACGTTTTCACTCATGCTATTTTCATCTTTTGTGCTTGAGCCTAACTCGTCTTTTGTTTTAGATGCTTTATTTTTTAGCTTATCTTTTTTGTCAGAAAGCTTATCTTTCATCTCATCTTTTGCATCGCCCACTTTTTTCTTGCTAGCTTTTGCTTTTTCGCTTATTTCGCTTTTGCCGGTTGTAGAAATTTCACCTTTGAGGTTATCAAAAGTTTTATCACCAATACCATTTACATTTTTTAGATCATCAATCGAGTTAAATTTGTTTGCTTTCCTGTACTCAATGATCGCATCTGCTTTTGCGCTACCAATACCATCAAGGCTCATAAGCTCCTCTTTTGTAGCTGTGTTTAGGTTGATTGCTGCCATAGCCAAAGAAGCAACTGCTGCTAATGATAACAATATTTTTGTCATTTTTATTCCTTAATAAATAAATTAGAAACCGAAGTGTATCAAAGAGCAGTTAATGAAGTATAAACGTAATTGTTGTAAAAATTATTTCGAAAAAGTTTTATTAAAAGAGATTCCCTGAAAAATTCAGGGAAAGAGTTTTATTTTCTAAGTTCGCGGATCTTAGCTGCTTTACCGCGTAGTTCGCGTAGGTAGAATAGCTTAGCTCTTCTAACACGACCTTTTCTAAGAACCTTTATCTCTTCTATAGAGTCACTAAATATTGGGAAAATTCTCTCAACACCAACGCTGTTAGCGCCGATTTTTCTGATGATAAATGTTTCGCCAGTACCGCTACCACGTCTAGCTATACAAATGCCTTCAAAATTTTGAATTCTTGTTTTGTCGCCCTCATGAATACGAGTAGCCACACGCAATGTATCACCTGCACGGAAGTCAGGGATATTCTTACCAGCAATTTGAGCATTTTCAAACGCTTCAATGTATTTATTTCTCATGTTTTTCCTTATTTATGTGGCTTTAGCTTTTGATATAAATCAGGGCGAAAGTACCTTGTTTTGCAGTGAGCCATCTTATTTTTTAAGTTGTGGATTTTAGCATGATTACCCTTTAAAAACTCTGAAACCACAAAGATGGATCTAAAATTATCAGGTTTTGTAAAAGATGGAGCTTCAAGCAGATTACCCTCAAAACTCTCTACTTCAAGACTCATGTCGTTTCCTAAAACCCCAGGTACGTTTCTTGATATCGCATCACTCATACAAAGTGCAGGTAACTCTCCACCAGTTAAAATAAAATCACCTATGCAAAAAACTTCGTCCGCCCATAGCTCGACAACCCTCTCATCAAGTCCTTCGTATCTACTACAAACAAAACAAATATGATCTTTTTTAGAGAGCCTTTTTGCATCATTTTGACTAAATTTTTTACCGGCTGGCGTCAAAAAAATCACATGAGTATTTTTATCTTTTTCTTTTACAAATTTGATCGACTCATCCAAAGGCTGTGGAAACATCAAAAGCCCTGCTCCGCCTCCGATCATATAATCATCAACTTTATTATGCTTATCGTTGGTAAAATTTCTTGGATTTATGAAATCAATTTCTATAAATTTATTACTAATCGCACGTTTTAAAATAGAATCACAAAAGTAAGGTTTAACTAAATTTTCAAAAAGTGTAATAAACGTAAATTTCATGAATTTTCTAAGATATCTCTAGTGCCTTTTACCAAAATCTCTCCACTATCCAAATTTACGCTTTCGATAAAATACTCCAAATATGGAATGTAGAAATTCTTTGGTTTGCCGGCTACGATAAGCTCTTCGTCTGTTTTTATGTATAAAAGTGAATTTGCAAAATTATCTTGGATATCTTCTACAATGCCCAAAATTTCACCATTTTCTACAACTTTTAATCCAATAATATCAAACTGAAAAAACTCATCTTTTTTTAGTTTACAGTTTTTTCTAGTGAGCTCTTTTGTAGTATAGATAGTCCTATTTACAAGTGTTTTGGCAAGGTCTAAGTCATCAAAATTTTCAAACAAAACCAGCTCTTTTTGTCTATTATAGTCTTTTATGATGAGCTGATCATTGTTTTTATCAAAAAAGGTTGCGCCTTTTTTAAATTGTTCTGGGAAGTCGCTCTTGTTATGAAGCTTCAAGTAGCCCTTTAAACCAACACATCTCCCGATGGTAGCGACTTCAACAATATCACTATTCAATAGCTTTTACCGTTACTCTATAACTTGTATTGTCTTTGGCTTTACAGCCAATAATAACGGTCTTTATAGCATTTATCATTTTGCCGTCTTTGCCAATAAGTTTTCCAGTATCAACCTTATCGGCACTTATAATGATCTCGACAAAATTTTCACCAAGCTCTTGACGCTCGATAGTTACCTTTTCAGGAAAATCAGCTATCAGCTTGGCGTATTCATATAAAAAATTTTCAACCATTATTTTGTAATTTGTGCAACTCTGTCGCTAAGTTTAGCACCAACGCTTTTCCAGTAATCCAATCTCTCTTTGTTGAAATTTATAACATTTGGCTCAACCATAGGGTTGTAATAACCAATGCTCTCTATCCAACCGCTATCGCGTCTTTTTCTGCTATCTGTAACAACTATACGATAAAAAGGCCTTTTTTTACGTCCCATTCTTGTTAGTCTTACTACTGTTGCCATATTATATTCTCCTCTTGTTTTTAAATAAAGCTTAAATTTAGATAACAAATATCCAAATTTAAACCCTTTTGTCAAACAGGTCTTTTTAAATTTGCCTGTGAAAGCATATTTGCAAGTCCTTTTGCTCCGCCCTTTCCTGAAAATTTCTTAGCAAGCTTTGAAGCATTTTCAAACTGCTTTAAAAAGCGATTTACCTCTACTTGAGATAGTCCAGAGCCAGCTGCCAAACGCCTTTTTCTACTATTGTTTAAAAGGTCTGGATTTTCACGCTCTTTTTGTGTCATAGAGTTTATCATAGCCTTAATATGCAAAATTTCTTTTGAATTATCAAGGTCTATATCTTTTATCTGATTTGCAATATTTGAAAGTCCAGGTATCATACCCATCAAAGATTTCATGCTACCAAGCTTTTTAACGCTTTCCATTTGATCTAAAAAGTCGTTAAAGTTAAACTGACCTTTTTTTATCTTTTGGTTTAGACGTTTTGCCTCTTTTTCATCAATAATAGTCGATGTTTTCTCGACCAAAGTAGCTAAGTCGCCCTCGCCCATTATGCGGCTTACGATACGATCTGGTATAAAGCTCTCGATATCAGCTACTTTCTCGCCAGTACCGACAAATCTAAGTGGGATATTTAGCTGTTTTGCGATACTAATAGCTACGCCACCCTTTGAGTCAGAGTCAAATTTAGAAAGGATAACTCCAGAAATTCCCAAAATTTCATTAAAACTTGTAGCTGTTTTTACAGCATCTTGTCCGCTCATAGCGTCAGCTACATAGAAAATTTCATGTGGATTTATCGCATTTTTTACATCTTTTATCTCTTGCATCAACTTTTCATCGATCGCAAGACGACCAGCGGTATCCACCAAAAGCACGTCATAAAGACCGCTTTTTGCTTTTTCTAGTGCCTCTTTTGCTACTTTTATAGGGTTGTTTTCGTTTTCTATATAGAAAAGATCAATCTCGTTTGCAACGCAGAGCTGTCTTAGCTGCTCAACCGCCGCTAATCTTTGCAAATCACAAGCTGCAACTAAAACTTTTTTCTTTCTTAGCTTTAGATAGTTTGCAAGCTTGATAGTTGTCGTTGTTTTACCACTACCTTGCAAGCCAGCCATCAAAACAATGGTTGGCGCAACTGGCGCATAGACAAAGCCTTGATTGCCAGGAGCTGTTAAGATAGTAGTTAAATTTGACTTGATCGCATCTAGAAAATTCTTTTGGCCTACGCCAGTTTGCTTTAGTTCGCTTTCGATAGACGCGAGTAGATCTTTGGTGACTTTGTGGTGAACATCAGCTTTTAAAAGAGCTTTTTTTAACACGTCAAGTGCGTTTTTTAGAGCTTTTTCATCATCTACAAAACGTATCTTGCTAACGGCTAATCTAAAAGACTCGCTAATTTGTTCGAACACTAATCACCTTTCTAAGTTGTTATTAAAGGGCGTATATTACTAAATAATTTCTTTATTGCTCTTTAAATTTCAAATTTATTAGATAGCTCAAATCCAAGAGAGTTAAATTCTTTTGGGATCGGCGCTTTAAATTTATAGTCTAAAAGAGCGATAGAATAGGCATGCAAGAACATTCTATTTGCCCTATTTTTGCCATATTTCTCATCGCCAACGATAGGTAAATTTAAGCTAGCCAAATGCACTCTTATCTGGTGCGTTCTGCCTGTTTTTATGGCAACTTTTACAAGCGTTTTTTTACCCGCAACCATGAGCGGTGAAATTTCACTGATCGCCTCTTTGCCATCTTTTGATATCTTTGAAATGGCGCCATTTTTATTTTTTATCGTTAAGATCGGCTCATTTACGACCACTTCTTCGCTCATGATACCCCTAACTGCGGCCACGTAAATTTTCTCAACCTTCATCTTTTTAAACTCATTTATGGCAAGGCTCGCAAATTCGTCATTTTTTACAAGAAGCAGCACGCCACTTGTATCTTTATCTAGCCTGTGAAGAAGCGGAAATTTATACATTTGGCTGATTTTTTCACTAGTTACGGCGGCTGGTTTGTTAATGGCTATTAAATTTTTATCTTCAAAGATAATGCTTGGCTTTGGCATCTCTTCGACACTAAATTTAGTGTTTTCACTCATCAAAGCACGAGCTATCATCACCTTTTGCCCCTTGGCATAGACTAGTCCGCTGTCGATTAGCTCCTTTGCCTCGTTGTTTGAGATGTTTTTTTGCTTGGCTAAAATTTTATACGCTTTTTCTTCACTCATAAAGTGCTCCTTATATCTTCTATGATCGTCTCAGCGCTTGCTTGCACGGCGATCTTGCTCTTTTTGGCGTCACTACCCACTATGCCGCCGATCTCGCTTGCCTTTGCGATGTAGATGTTTTCAACTAGACCAAATAGCGCCTTTTGGTTAAATATAAACTCGCCGCTAATTATCACTGGGTTAAATTTAGCGCACTCGATTGGATTATGCCCGCCGATATTTGGCACAAAACTGCCTCCAAGCACGACTATATCACTAATGGCATAGACATTTACAAGCTCGCCTAAAGTGTCAAGCAAATTTACCTTTGCTTCAAATTTATGTGTTTGACTAAATTTCGCAAAGGTAAAATCATGCTTTTTAGAGTACTCACTAGCTAGCTTTTTCACTTCTGCAAATCTCTCTGGATGGCGCGGTGCGATGATCAAAAGATCGTTTTCTTTTAAATTTAAATTATCTAAAATCATCTCTTCTTCACCAGCATGTGTGCTTGCCAGCACGATCACTCTAGCTTTTGGCTTTTCATAAATTTTACTCACGCTTGGCAAAAATGCAGCTTTTATGTTGCCAACGACCTCTATTTCGCCTGCTCCAAGCGACTTTAGTCTCTCTTTATCAAGCTCGCTTTGGGCGTAAATTTTATCTATAAATTTAAAAAGATATCTATAAAAAAATCCAAATTTCAAGTAGCTTTTATAGCTTCTATCTGAAATTCTTGCGTTTATAAGGATCACGCGACTGCCTTTTAGCTTTGCCATAAAAACTAGCATGAGCCAAAGCTCAGCCTCAAAAATTACTAAAATTTTGCTCTTTTTTAACCAAAATGGCAAGAAAATTTCAAATGGCAAAAATCTTGTGTTAGCACAAATTTTACTTGCCGCTTCAAAGCCCGTATTTGTCACAACGCTTATGGCTTTGCTATCAAATTTTTGCATCAAGGGCTTAAGTGCTTGCACCTCGCCAAATGAGCAAGCATGAAAATGTACATCTGCATCTTTAAATTTAGGATTACTAAAGAGAAAAAAACGTGCTGGGATCGATCTATGGTATTTTTTTTTAAAACTTAAAAAAAGTAGAAAGATAGCCCCAAAAAAATAGAGTATTGAGGCTAAAAAATAATATATTATTATCACGAAATGTGTTATTGCTCTTGTTTATACAAAATTCTACCACAATGCGGGCAAGTAACGATGTCTTCGCCTTTTACAACCGCAGAGAAAGTTTTATCATTTATCTGCATAAAGCAACCATAACAAGCTTGTTTTTTAACAGGCACAACTGCTGTGTTGTGAGCCCATTTTCTGATCTTTTCGTAAAATGCTAGGATCTTTTGATTCATCGCAGCGACAAGCTTATCTTTTTTAGCATAAACCTCTTTGCGCTCTTTTTCGATCTTTTCAAGCTCAGATGAAACCTCGCTTTTTATCTTTTCTAAATTTCCTTCAAGCTCTGTTTTTTTAGCATTTAGCTCATCTTTTTGAGCATTTTTATTGTCTATTAGTTTTTCAAGTCTAGCGATCTCTTCGTTTGCTGCTTCAAGCTGCTCTTTTGCGATATCTTCTTCTAGACCTAGCGCTTTTATCTCTTTTTCGCTTTTAGCGCTCGAGCTTTTTTTGGCTACGTCTTTGATCTTGGCGCTAAATTCTGCGATATGGGCGTTTGTGCCTGATTTTTGTGATTTTAGATCATTTACCTCTTCGTCAAGTCTTTCTACATTAACCGCTATAGTTTCACACTCTTCTTCTATGCTTTTATAGGCTTTTTCTACTTCTTGTATGCGCGGAGTGAAACCATCTATTTGTTTGTCAAGATCAGATAATTCAACTAATTGTTGCAAATATTTATTCATAATGTTTCCTTTTTTTTGTTAGCAATATGTAAATGGGTTTTTAGAATTGCTTATTATAACTTCAATTTTTAGATTTTGCAAATATTTTGCTAAAAAATCACTAAAATAACGCTCACTTTCATAGTGGTTTATGTCGATCAAATTTAGTCCATTTTCCTTTGCATAAAGGGCTTGGTGATACTTTAGATCGCCCGTTAAAAAGGCGTCCGCTTTGACCTCTTGGATGAGATCTGCGCCGCTTCCAGTACAGATACAAATTTTAGAAATTTCATCTTTTGCATGAACGGCTCTTAAATTTTCTAACCCAAGTTTTTCTTTTACAAATTTACAAAGCTCGCTAAATTTCATATTCACATCAGCGTAGATCAAAAAGCCCTCTTTGCTTGAAATTTCAAGCCCCAAAACCTGCGTCACAAATTTTTCATTTAAAAATGCAAGGTCAGCGTTTGTGTGAAGCGAGATGAGCGAGATATTTTTTATCATCATCTCTCTTATGAGCGAGCTTGGATAGAGGCTGTAGTCTAGGCACTTTAACCCCTTAAAAATGAGCGGATGATGGGTAATAATGAGCGAGTTTGGCAAGACATTTTGCAAAAGCTCGCTATCAATATCAAGGCTTAGATAAATTCGCTCAAATTCGCTGTCAAATGAGCCAACTTGCAGACCGCTATTATCCCAAGACTCTTGGCTCACAAATGGGCAAATTTCATCTAAGATTTTATAAATTTCAGCTATTTTCATCAAATTTTACTTTTGCTCTAAGCTCTCTTTATATGTTAGCGCGCACTCTTTTGCAAGCTCGCGAATTTTTAAGA
Source organism: uncultured Campylobacter sp. (assembly GCF_937890585.1). Classification (GTDB taxonomy): domain Bacteria; phylum Campylobacterota; class Campylobacteria; order Campylobacterales; family Campylobacteraceae; genus Campylobacter_A. Next base: position 2,257 of record NZ_CALACG010000318.1, on the reverse strand, counting down.
TGTAGTCTTGCCTTTGCGTAACGCTGATCGCTCCGCGCGCGTCAAGGACGTTAAATGTATGAGCTGCAAGCATGCAGTAGTCGTAAGCTGGCAGTGAAATTTTTGCCTCCAAGCAACGTTTGCACTCGTTAAATGCGTTTTCAAACTGGTTAAAAAGCATATCAACATTTGCCACTTCAAAGTTATATTTACTCCACTCATACTCGCCTTGTTTATGCACATCAGCGTAGGTTATGATGTTGCCATTAGAGTCGTCCCAAACGATGTCGTAGACGCTATTTACGTCTTGTAGATACATGGCTAAGCGCTCAAGACCGTATGTTATCTCGCCAGATATGAGCTCGCATGCGATGCCGCCAACTTGTTGAAAATAGGTAAATTGCGTCACTTCCATGCCATCTAGCCAGACCTCCCAGCCAAGTCCCCAAGCGCCAAGTGTAGGGCTCTCCCAGTTGTCTTCAACAAAGCGGATGTCGTGATTTTTCAAATTTAAACCAAGTCTTTCGAGGCTTTTTAGATAAAGCTCTTGGATATTTTCTGGACTTGGTTTTATGAGCACTTGAAACTGATAGTAAGCGCCAAGGCGGTTTGGGTTTTCTCCGTATCTACCATCAGTCGGACGGCGGCTTGGAGCTACGTATGCGGTCGCCCACGGCTTTGGTCCAAGGCTTCTTAAAAATGTCGCCTGATGATATGTACCCGCACCCGCAGGCATATCGTATGGCTGAAGTATGACACAGCCTTGCTCTTGCCAATAGTTTTGAAGCGTTAGTATTATTTGTGAAAATGTCATTTTTTGCCTTTTATTTTATTGATATATAAATTTCTATTTTATCTTTTAGGTATTTTTCAAAGTCTGTTTTTTAGGTTCTTTCTAGCTCGCTACTTTCAAAATATCTCCAAATTTCATCCCAAAATTTTGCAACATTTTGTGGCTCATTTGCAAAGCTAAAAAGAGCGTACTTTCCGCTTTGTATATTTAAATTTTCACTATCTTTTTGGCGTGATATTGTGCCGATGAAGTTATCGTAATGTCCATTAAAATCACTTTCGTAGCTACAGTAAACACTATAAATTTCACTCTTGCCATCATAGTATTCATTCATAAATTTGGACCATAAAGCTGGAATTTTGCCGTTGCCGTCCATTTCATCTTCATTTTTAGTGCGAGTTTTTACTCCATAAATTTCAAAGCTATTTTCTAAATTTATAATCTTCATAAACTACTTTTGTCCGTTGAAATTTTCAACCGCTTGGTTCCACATGAGCTTGTATTTTCGTTTTAAAAATTCAACTTCATCTTGTGAAATTTTAAGCTGTTTTGTAAGCGTCTCGACCGTTTTTCTATCCTCGTCATAGAGCTCTTGCATCGAAATGAGCGCCTCTTTTAAAAATTTATTCTCATTTCTTAAGGTTTCAAGCGTCTCATCTTTTGCGTCAAGCACCTTTTCGTGTAAATTTAGTATCGTGCCGATCGTCTTTTCGACAAAGGTAAAACCATCTTGGCTTTGCGGCTGCAAAGATAAATTTTGCGAAACACTAGGCACCACGCTCATCGTTCCCTCGCTCGCTTCTATCAAAATTTCTCCATTTTCCTCTTTGGTTTTCAAAATGCCACGATTTATCATATCCTCGATAACTTCGCGCTCCAAGTGCACAAGTTTGCAAAATTCATCAACTCCAAGATAGGTCTGCACCGCTTCTCCTTTTATAGTATCACTTCAATCTTTGAAGAATCATCCTCTAAAGCCTTTATCTTTGCCTCTCTGTCGGCCTTTAGCGCACTTGCTAGCCCCTCATCTTCAAGGGCTAAAATTTGCACAGCAAGATAGGCTGCATTTATCGCGCCAGCCTTGCCGATAGCTAGGGTTGCCACTGGCATGCCACTTGGCATTTGCACGGTTGAGTAAAGCGCGTCTACACCGCCAAGAGCTGAGCCAGCCATTGGTATGCCGATCACTGGTTTTGTTGTGTTTGCAGCGATCGCTCCAGCTAGGTGAGCTGCCATGCCAGCAGCTGCGATGAAGACTTTTGCGCCCTTTTTCTCGGCATTTGCAACGTACTCGCTAGTTCTTTTTGGGCTTCTGTGGGCTGAGCTGATGATCAGTTCATATTTTACGCCAAATTTCTCCAGAGTCTTTGCCGCCTCGCTAACGATATCATAGTCACTTTTACTTCCCATTATAATAGAAACAAATTTCATATTTTCTCCCTTAAAAAACTAAATTTTGGCAGCTTAATGCCTGTCTCTTATACA
>NZ_CALACG010000317.1 GCF_937890585.1 uncultured Campylobacter sp. | reverse complement strand
TTCGTCGGCAGCGTCAGATGTGTATAAGAGACAGGCATTAAATTTATATCTTTTGCTATGTAATTAATATCAAATTTTATGTACAAAAATAGATGAAGAAATAAGCCAGAGCTGCAAAGCAATGTTTTATAAATTTAATAAAGATAAATTTAAAAGATAGACACGGCTAGCCAAATTTAACTTAAATTTGCCAATTTCACATAAAATAATATATAAAATTTTATGCAAAAAGAGCTAAATTTGCTTGTTTTTGCTCTCTACTATCTTTTTTATAAGCTCTATATCGCCGCTCATCGCTAGGCTCATGAAGCAAATGCCACTTGCACCAGCTTTTATGGCCTCTTTGTAGTTCCCACTATCTAGTCCGCCAAGTGCGTAAATTTCTTTATCAAGGCTTTTTAGTTCGTTTATAAAATTTAGCCCTTTTGGCTCTAAACCCGCCTTGCAAGAGGTGGCAAATATATGAGAAGCAACGAGCACATCGGCGATAGAAGCTGAAATTTTAGCCTGCTCTAGGTCGTGAGCTGGGGCATAAATTTTAGCTGTTTTTCTAAATTCATCTAAAAAAACGGCGTGATTTTTAAGAAAATCAAGCTGCGCTGAAGTGAGCCAAAAATCGCTATTTAGCTTGCAAGCTACGTCAAAAAATTGATTAATAATAAATTTCTTGCGGTAGTTTTCACAAATTTGAGCCACAACCCTAGCAAGGTCATAAAATTGAGCCTCGCTTAGCCCCTTTGCACGAAGCAAAATTTCATCCACGCCAGCCTTGCAAAGTAGCTGTATCCTCTTTAAAAAGTCATCGCCCTCATAGCTTTCAAAGTCGGCCACGCAGAGAATTTTAAACATAGACATACTCGCTCATTAGTGGCTCTAGTCCGTTTGCTTTTATCATTGCTTTTATCTCATTCACGCTTCTTTCGTCGCTTATCTCAAACTGCTCGTCGCCCTTTTTCTCTTCGCCGTGAGCGCCGATGCTCACTTTTACGCCAGCGCTTATCTTGTTTGCGGCGATCTTTACGGCGTTGTCGCGAAATTTCGCCTTTTCTCTGGTTGAGATCGTTATGCTGGCTGTTGGCATGAAAATTCTATAAGCGCAGATCACTTGCAAAAGCTCGCGCTCGCCCACGTCGCGTGGGTTGATGCGGTCGTTGTTGATGATAGGGCGAAGCCTTGGGCATGAAAATGCGATCTCAGCGTGTGGATACTTTTTTTGAACTAAGCTTGCGTGAAGTGCC
>NZ_CALACG010000316.1 GCF_937890585.1 uncultured Campylobacter sp. | reverse complement strand
ATTTTCCTTTTACCCCTTACACTGAAGTTTTTCCTAAGTTGTTCCCTTGGGCAGATTTTGAAGCTGATGAAGATTTTTATATGGAAGAAGACGAATCATTGTGGCGTGAATATCATTGTTATTATGATAAAGAGGATGATGAGTGGCTTATTGTTGGGGATTCATTTGAAGAATTTCGAAATAAATTAAATCCGATGCGTAGCATTAATCATTCAGGAGAAGTGGCTGAATATATGTTGACTTTAAGTATAAACGAATTGGGAAAATCATTTTTAACCATAGATGATTATTTATCACAGGATCAACCATATACAAAGGTAGTACCAGAAGAATAATAATATTACGGAGAGAAATATGAAAAAAATTATTCTATCAGCCATCGTAGCTTGTGCTGCATTTGGTGCAGGTATGAACTACACAGATGTCGTAAAGGACGTATATGCTGACGCAAACTCAGCTAAGAGCATAGGCAGGCTGCTACCAACCAACGCAGTTGAAATTTTGCAAACAAGCGGCGACAGAGCGCAGATCAAAGTAAAAGGCTATCAAAACCCAGCCGTTAGCAACGTAGTTTATTTTGCTGATGGCGCGAGGATCATCTCAGTAGCATTTGCAAAAACTGCACCTTTTGATATCAAAGTGATAAAAGAGGGCAAAAACGGCAAATGGAACGAGGTAGAAACGACAGTTTTCGTTCAAAAAGATGGCTTTAGCACCGATGTAAATGCGATGTTTGCAAAAGCTGATAAGATGTATAAAGAGAGCTGTGGCGTTTGCCATGCGTTGCCTCAAACTACGCACTTTAACGCAAATCAATGGCCGTCACTTTTAAAATCAATGATCGGCAGAACCGCAATAGAGAAAAAAGACGAGTGGCTAGTTATCGAGTACTTACAAAAACACTCATCTGATGTAAATTTAGGCAAATAAGTAAAACATATCAGGGCTAAATTTAATCAAATTTAGCAAGGCAAAGGGTTTAAATTTAATGGTTTTACTTAGAGAGAAAACCAAATTTAGTCCGCGTAGTCGGACGAGTAACTTTAGGTGGGTGCAGGGAGTGCTTGCACTTCCGCTGGCAGTTTGGGCTTGCTCAAGCGAGAAGTTAAAGATAATAAAAGGAGAAAAAATGAACGAGAACAGACGAGATTTTCTAAAAAAAGGTGCAACAGCGCTTGCAGCTACACCTTTGCTTTCAGGCGTAACAGCTTCAAATTTGTTTGCTGATGAGGTTAAAAAGGGCGTTGTAAAAAATGGCGAAACTCTTACAGCTGCTCACTGGGGCATGCTAAAAGTGACAACTAAAAACGGCATCGCTGTAAAGTCAGAGCCTATCCAAAAGACAAGTGAAATTTACAACCCACTTCAGCACTACACACCAGATATGATCTACAAAAGTCGTATCAAGCACACAATGGTAAGAAAAAGCTACCTTGAAAATCCAGATAGCCCAAAACCAGAGCTTCGTGGCATAGACGAGTGGGTCGAGGTGCCTTACGAAGAAGCGATCAAACTAGTTGCTAAGGAGCTTAAAAAAACAAGAGCTCAAAAAGGTTTAGAGAGCGTTTTTGCAGGTAGCTACGGCTGGAAATCAAGCGGCAATGTGCATAACTCAATAATTTTACTTCATAGATTTATGAACCTTAGTGGCGGCTTTGTTGGCTCGCTAGGCGACTACTCAACAGGCGCTAGTCAGATCATCATGCCTCACGTTGTAGGTAGTATCGAGGTTTATGAGCAGCAAACTAGCTGGCCAGTCGTGCTAGAAAACTCAAAAGTCGTAGTCATCTGGGGTGCAAACCCACTTGCGACACTTCGTATAGCTTGGACAGCGACTGATGAACAAGGCTTTAAATACTTTGAAGAGCTAAAAAACAAAAAAGATATCAAAGTGATCGTGATCGATCCTATCAGGTCTGAAACAGCGCAATACTTCGACAAAGCTCAGTGGATCGCTCCAGTGCCAAACACCGACACAGCGATGATGCTAGGCATGATGCACTACCTATATGAAAGTGGTAAATATGATAAAGAATTTATCGAAAACTACACTTATGGCTTTGATAAATTCCTCCCATATCTACTAGGCAAGACAGACAACACTCCTAAAAATTTAGAGTGGGCGAGCAAAATTTGTGGTATTGACAAAGATACTTTAAAAGAGCTAGCTGATACATTTGTAAGCAACCGCACGATGCTAATGAGTGGTTGGGGCATGCAGCGCGTTCACCACGGCGAGCAACCACACTGGGCGATGGTGACACTAGCTGCGATGATCGGTCAGATCGGACTACCAGGTGGAGGCTTTGGCTTAAGCTACCACTACTCAAACGGCGGCGCACCAACATGCAAGGGTGCAGTCATCGGTGGCGTAAATAGCGCAAGTGTGGGTAAATTTAATGAAAAAGGCGAGTTTATCGGCACTGATACGGGCGAATTTGACAAACGCGGTCGCTTCGTCGCAAAGGCAGCCGCAGTAGCGGGCACAGGTCAAAGCTGGCTACAAAAAGCAACCAACTACGCTTTTCCAGTAGCTCGTATCGCTGATGCGTTGCTTCACCCTGGCAAAGTGATCGATCATAACGGCAAAAAGATCACCTATCCAGACATCGACTTTATCTACTGGGTCGGCGGCAACCCACTAGTTCACCACCAAGATACTAATACAAATTTAAAAGCGTGGAGAAAGCCAAGAACGGTTGTCGTTCACGAAGCTTACTGGACACCGACAGCAAAGATGGCTGATATCGTCTTTCCAGTCACAACAGAGTATGAGAGAAACGACATCACGATGACAGGTGATTATTCAAATATGAACATCGTACCAATGAAACAAGTCGTTGAAAAATACCGCGAAGCAAAAGATGACTATCAAATTTTCACTGATCTTTGCAAGGCTTATGCTAAAAATTTAGTCGTTGCCTACACAGATAACGGCAAAGACGAGTTTGACTGGATCAAAGAGTACTACGACGCAGCCTACGCTCAAGTAAAAGCCGTCCCTGAGCTTGCAAGCGATATGAAGCCATTTGAAGAGTTTTGGAATGAAAACAAACCAGTCACATTTGCCTCATCTCAAGATAGTGATAATTGGGTAAGACTTGGCGAATTTAGAGAAGATCCTGTGCTAAACGCTCTTGGAACGCCTAGCGGTCTTATCGAAATTTACTCAGAGACTATCGAGAAAATGGGCTATGATGACTGCAAGGCGCATCCAACTTGGTTTGAGCCGATCGAGTGGCTAGGCATGAAAGACAAACCAGCAAAATACCACATGATAAGCGCTCACCCAACTGACCGCTTGCACTCACAGCTAAGCCAAACTTCACTTCGTGAGAAGTATGCTATCGCCAACCGCGAGCCAGTGTGGATAAACGAAAATGACGCAAAAGAGCTTGGCGTAAAAACAGGCGATTTGGTGTGTGTATTTAACGCTCGTGGCGAGGTTTTGGCAGGTGCTCATGTCACTAAAAACATCAAAGAGGGCGTTGTAAAACTAGCTGAGGGCGCTTGGTATGACGGCTTTGACAGCGGCATCTGCAAAAACGGCTCTGCAAACGTGCTAACCATAGATATCCCAACAAGTAAGCTAGCAAATGGCAACATCAGCCACACAGCTCTTGTAAATATCAGAAAATATCAAGGCGATGAAGCACCAAAACTTACAGCATTTTTTGAGCCAAAATTTTCTAAATAATCTCAAAGCAGGGGAGCGATCTCCTGCTTTTTTATATAAAATTTGACAAATTTATGAAAAAAATTAAATAATTTTGATTAATTTTTATTATTTATTTGTAATTAATAATTAGACAAAATCCCTAAAATACGGCATTTGCAAGCCAAAATTTATTAAATATTGCTTAAAGGTAATTTCTGGTTTCAAGTTTTATTTAATAATAAAAATTATACAATCCGCCCCAAAATACCAAAAAATGCCACTGGATAGTGGTTTTTGATCGAGGGATAGAAAAATAAAATGAATAATCTAAGTATAAAATCTAAAATATTGCTCATAGTTTTTGTGAGTTTGTTTCGTCTAAGTGTAACCCTTAAAAGGCATTTTTAACAGCAAAGCAAAGCCATTCTTATTCGTATTATTAGATACTGTAGCTTTTTTATCATCTGTTTTAACTATCCATTTATCCGCCAAATTTCCGTCCGATCTTAGAATATTAGAGGACTTTCCTAGCTTTTGTTTTTGCCTAATCGTACTAGGTTTCAAGGCTTGCCATTTTTGTCCGAACGGACTGCTCTCGTTCTCAAAACTAGCTTCTATTTCGTTTTGTAAGATATTGCCTAGTGTTTGCATTAGCGGTTTGGTTTTTTCTCGATATTTTGCAGAGATTTTAGCTTAGCTTGCAGCTCTTCTAAGCCTTTAACTTCTATCATTTGCCTTTATTCCTTGAGAGTGGTATAATTGATGCTAATCAGATGGTTGATGATCGCAACGTAGTAGTCGATAGGTGCTCGCCTCGCGAGATCGGACCTGTATTGCGGGTGCAACTCCCGCCGTCATCTGTTTTTTACATAAAATAAAGCAGTAGATGCTCTCAGATTTGGCAGAGAGGCACTCGCACTTTGCGACTGCAAATGACTTGGGTTCGATGCCCGGCCTTGTCTACTTTATCTTTATATATCTTTTTTTATCTTTCAAAATAGCTTTATAATTTTCTACGGGTATCCTCGTAATAGTCGCTATAAAATTATCGGTTTTAAATTTTTTAAGTGTATAGTCTAGGCGGATGACGGCGTAATTTACCATGTTATCGTTTTGTAG
>NZ_CALACG010000315.1 GCF_937890585.1 uncultured Campylobacter sp. | reverse complement strand
CGTCGGCAGCGTCAGATGTGTATAAGAGACAGGTTATAGTATAGTGGCTTATAGTTTTTATATGGGGATGAGTCTAGGATGGAGCGGGCTTGTAGGATCATTTGAGACTTTTCTTCCAAGCGTGCCGTATTATTTTTTGCATTTTTGGAAGCAATTAAATTTGTCTTTTTGTCAAATTCTATCTTATCCCCATTTGGAGCTATAACCGTATAAATTTCTTTATCCATTAAATTTCCTTTATTTATTATTAATAGTGATCCTGCTACTAAAAGAGCTATGATGATAAATATAATCTTCTTCATATCTTATCCTATATATAGACCATCTTCCATAACTATGGTAGTGGCTAGACGACCTACTAGGCGAGGTGGGATTGTCTTTCCATTGAAATTCCCATCTTTAGAGTCATTTTCTTTACACCCCACATATACCCCTTTGATATTATTGCTTCCAATAGTATCAAGAGCTTCTACTAGATCTCTTGAGAGGTTACGATGAGTATTGTCATAGTTTGTGTTAAAAATTCCTAGTCTAAGCTTATATATAATATTTGCAGCCTCTTGATAGGCATCTATGGCATAAGACAAACCACCCCTATCTTGACTATTACCTTTTCTATAAGCGTCATACACCTCTTTCTCCTCTTTAACATCCAAATTTAGCTCCCTTATCTCCACATCAGATTCAGTGTATCTACTTCTAGCATATTTAAAGTAGTTTGCATCTATCTCATTGCCAGCTCCTCTTAGCTCATCTAAGCATAGATAGGTGCTAAGGTTATTTAGTGCTAGCTTAGAGGCTAGGTTAAAAGATAGTTTGTTTTTCTTATGGTCTATATCGTAGTATATAAAAGAGTTATAGTCTAGTCCTCCACTACTTATATTAGCTCCTAGAAATAGTCTATTTAAATTTAGGCTTATATAGTTTTGATAGATCATCACTGGATAGTAGCAATAGCTATTTGTACTATCTTTATCATAAGCTTCTTTTATAGACATAGGTTTATATGAGATATTATTTAGTGCGTAAGCTTCATTAAATTTATATGTATATCTTGTGTGCATTATCTCGTTGTAGTTCTCTTCTAGTTTTTCATATGATGTTTTCCAAAGTTCTAATGCGCCACTAACCATAGAAGCACCTATGCTCTTGCCTAGCGATCCTGCATAATCTTTTATTAGTCTCTTTATCTCTTGAAAATCTGTATAGCTAAACCTATGAGTATATCTCATAAAGGTATATGTTGTGATCTCTGTATAAGTTATACTTAGTTTATAATACTCCATCGCCATATGAAGCCTAAAAGCATTTGAAGCTTGAATGATTAGATTAAGCTTTGAATGTTGTAAAACTACGCTTGTAGTTTTTAGACTGGTTATTAGCAAGATATATCTATCTATCTCTTTAGTCTTTCTTGCACCAAGTAGGCTTTTTACTAAATTTAATACCCCAAGCTCATCAAGAAATGTTTCTCTTAGTGCCTTTGCGTCTTTATTAAATATATAAGAGCCAAGTGATTCATATATCTTAGATATGCCATCTTCACCAACAAATTTTGAAAGTGGAAACACCTCTTCTATAGTAGTTTTTACTAATAATGAGGTTACCTCTTTATTTATATCTCTATCATTGCTATATGCTATATCTTTTAAGTTTATAGCCTCTTTTAGAGTGTTTTTATTCTTAGCAGCTATAGCCTCTTTTATAGTAGCTTCATCTTTTTTATAGTTTTCATCTATCTTATCAGCTTGTTCTATAAGAAGTTTCATTAGATCTTTTTGCAAAGGATCTTTGATATCTGCATTTTTACCAACTTCATTTTCTGCTAAAAGCTCTTCAACGCTAACTATATCCTTGTTATTTACTCCATCCATATATTTAGAAATTTCTTCTATACATAGATACTCACCACTTTTTAGACCACTATTTTTTACTGAGTCTTTGTAGAAAAATAACTTTAAATCTCTATCAAAAACTCTTATTATAGAGTTTGAGTGCAATGCTTTTATCTCATCATCTTCTATTACTATATATTCATCACCATCTTTAATGCTTTTCTTTATCATTTTTTTTGAATAGCTTTTAGTTATTATAAAGTAAGCTACGCCAAGAGATAGTGCCTCTATGAAAGAGTAGCGTTTTGGGAGGGTTTGTATTATACGTTGCATTTGTGATTGGTATTCATCTGCGGTTGATGAGCCATTTTTTATATCATCTATAAGTTGGCTTGAGATATTGCTATTGTTATATGCTTCAGCCTCTCTTCTGTTTAAAGTGTTTTCATTTACCTTATCAAATACTGCTTTAAAAGAGAGAGTTACCTTTTTCATATACTCTTCTTCACTTTTTTTGATCTTCTCCATATCATTTGGCTGCTTAGCATAAGCATTTACGTGAGAGAAATTTGTCTTAAATAACTCTTCGTATTTGGTGTAGTTGTCAAGATAGTTGGTATCATCTTGATAGGCGATCTCTTTAAATTCTTCCCTCTTTTGCTCTATGTTGTCTATATATTTTTTATCTATCCTTGCAAATGGAGATAAATTTAAGACAAGAGTTGATCTATTGTTTTCTTTATTGATGTTTATGCTGTACTGACTGTAATCCTTAATAGGACTTAGGGTCTTTATATCGGTGAATTTTTGTTTTACAAGGTTGGATTTGTTGGGTCTATTTAGCTCGTCTTCTATCACTTGATCTAGGCATTTACTTATTACTTCTTCTCTTAGCCCTGCACTTGATCTAAAAGGTGAGTTTGATAGCACAACATAGTTTTTATTTAAATTTGAAAAATCTTTGCTGTTCATCTCATCGTTTGCAGATGAGCCATTTTTATCGGACTTGTTTGCTATTAGATTGGCTAGTTTTATAGAGTTAAAATTTGAAGCACAGATAAAATTTAAATTTGCATTTAGTCCTTTTATTTGATCCTTTAGTCTTTTAAAGAGCGTATCATCACTAGAGCCAAAGCCTAAGTTTTTATTTACTATATCGTAAGAGCAAACATCCTTTGTATAATCAAACACTGACAGATCATCTAAATGACCAAATACACTATATCCCTCATCTGCATTGCAATTAACCTCATTTAGGTTATTGTCGTCTCTAAAGTAGATATAGTCTAAATTTAGATGGGTAAAGTCTATAAAAAAGCCAGAATTAGAGGATTTATCTTGCTTAAATACTAATACATTGCAACTTGAGTTTATATTTAGGGTATTTATAATAGAAGCAAATCTAGATGTGAAAAAGCTAAGGATAGGTAAGGTTACGCCATAAAGAGATCTATTACTTTGATGCTCAACCATTTTGTAGGTTAATTTACTAAGCTCATAGAATAAAAAGCATCCGTTTGCCTTTTTAAGCGCTGCCTTTGGGTCACTTAGATCAACTATGCTTAGTATAAAAAGAAATATTTGTTTGAGTAAAAACTCTCCGCTTTCTTTATTTAGCTCGCTTAAATTCTTATCTAACTCTCTAAAACACTCTTCAATACTTTTTTCAAATTTAGCTCCATCTAGTCCCTCGCTAGATATCAAAGAACTAGCATCACTTAGTAGATCATTTTTTAAGGTATTTAGGCACTCTTTTACGATATCTTTGGCGTCGTCGTAGTTGGATACTACGACCTCAAACATATCATAAAAGCTTATAGCTTCTGTCTTTGTTTCACCCATGCTTTTTAGCAAATTTCTCTCATGCTCATCCTGAGCAGCTTCAAGTTCAGCTTCATATCTTGCTTTGCTTTTTATGGGGCTTATCTTCTCTTTTAAATTTGCAAAAAACTTGTCAACCGCACTCTTTTTATGGACGATCTTTACTGGTATATCTCTATATTCAAATTCTCTTATTCTATTTAGCTTGCTATCAGTAAAGCTCTCTTTATCTATATAAAAATCAGTTACTATTGATGCTTCTTTGCCGTCCTGCCTTGAAAAATTAGCTATCAAGTTAAGTATTATATTTACCATCATGGTATTTCTTGACGTAAAATAATTAAAACTAGACGTATAAAGCGTCACGCTCTTTGCATCAGCCATATACTCTTTTATCTTTTTTAATATCTCTTCACAAGAGTAGGTTATTTTTATTTCGTTGTTTTGCATATTAAGCCACCACTACTGTTTTTGATATTTTATTGTGATTGTATTTATAATATTATTAATTTATTATGGGTTAAAGGAAGGTAGGAAATGTTTGATACTTGGGCTTATATTTTTTAGTTTGCCAAGTTAGTTAGATAAAGCAATCTAAATTACTAACACAATTATGCTATAATCATGTCATATTATTAAAAGGAAATAACATATGCCTCAAATAGTACCTATAAAAGAGCTTAGAAACACCAATGAAATTTCACAGCTATGCAATAGCAAGGATGAGCCAGTATTTGTAACTAAAAATGGCTATGGAGACTTGGTTGTGATGAGCATAAAGACATATGATAAGCTAGTAGCCACAGCCGATATAGATAGCGCTATCGCATCATCTGAAGCTAAGATAACAGCAGATACAAAGATGCTAGAAGCAAAAGATGTTTTTGCTAGTTTAAAAGCTAAGTATCTTGAGTAAATATAAAGTCCTTATCTCACCACAAGCTTATGAAGAGCTTGAGGCGATTTATAAATATATCGCAATGTCTTTTCTCTCACCAGCTGCTGCAAACTCTACACTAGAGGCTATCAAAAACGCTATTCTTAGCCTAGATGAGATGCCAAATCGTGGTGCTATTAGAAAAGTTGGCAGATATGCCAATATGGGCTATAGACAGCTATTTGTTAAAAACTACACGGTGATTTATAGGGTCAATGAAAAAGACAAGGCTGTTATAATCATCACTATTAGATATACACCAAGTGCTTTTTAGACATATAACTTCAATAATATCTTTCTAGAGAAATATCCACTAATCCTAATGCTCTCTCATCTACGAAATATACATAACATCACATACTATACATGACGTCACCTACTGCATGTTACATCATGTACTATACATTACATCATGTGCTGCATGTGACATCACATACTTGACGTGACATCATGTACTGCACATTACATCACATGCAGTATGTTACATTATGAATTTATTTGTTATAATCCAAGAAAATTTAATGCCAGTTTCTAGTATATTTATCAACATTTTTAGTATGTTGATAAACTTACTTAGCAAGCTCGGACCGAGCTTGCTGTAAGGTCTTAGCCAGACGGGCAAAAATTTTTATTTACAAAGATACAACTTAAACAAAACTTTATCCATTAAAAATGACCTTTGTCGATAAAATGTCTAAGTTTTTGCTTAAGGCATTTACTCCTATTATTTAAGAATTTTCAAAGATAATTGATATATATGCACTCAGTAAAGTTGATATGAGCAACTAATAGCAAACTACTAAAATTTATTTTTAACAAATTTACACCTAGACATAGCTTTAAACTATACAAGCTAAAACAAAACTTCATTGAAAAATTTAAAACATTATAAAGTATGAAAGGAGCATAAGAAGCACGATGCCACAAGATATTATGTGGCATCGCTAGTAGCTATGGTTTTTTAACTATCGTATCACTCTCCGCTCATTATAAAAGCAGCCCAGTAAAACGGATGTTTGCCTTCCTTTATCATCTTGATCTTCGCATTTCTTAGAACCTCGTTAAATTTCTTCTCATTGCCTTTAGTATCGGTATAAAATTCTTTCATTAGCTCCACCGTGCTATTGTCATCTACAGACCACAGACTCATTAGCACATTTTTAGAGCCAGCTTGTATAAATGTCTTAGGCAGACTTGCCACAGAGCTCGTGTCTTTAACGTCTACTAGGCCAGTTTCGCATGCAGATAGCACAACTAGATCGGTTCCGTCTAGGCTTAGTCCTGATAGCTTAAGCGCATTTACAAGACCCTCGCCAGTTTGTTGTTTTATACCTATATTTGCACCGCTAAGCGCAACTCCTGATTTTAACATAGGGTTTGTTATGTTCTCATCACTTATAAAGTATCCATGTGTGGTTATATGTAAGATCTTTGGAGACTTCACTCTTAGTATGTTTTCTTCATTAGCGTTCTCTCTAGAGAAAAGTTTTACGCCATTAAACGAGCTTTGTAAAACCTCTTCTTCTTTCTTAAAGCCTCTTAGTCTTTTAAATGTCCCCATATTTTTTATAGATCTAGTTTGCACAGCCTTATTTACATTTGGCGTATCTGCAACCATCTCCATACTCTTTCCACTTTTGCTCTCATAGTTTGGATCACTGAACATAGTGATATCCTTACCCTCATCTTTGATGTTAAATTTATGTGTTCTTATAAATTCTTTAGCTGAAGGCGTATAGCGTATCTGCTTACTCTCTATGAGATATTTATCGCCATCCATAAGTGTTTCAAAAGGTAGTAGCCTCAAAGCTCCATCTGTAGATATGATAAGAGAGTTAAATTTACCTATCCTATCCCCTATGCCACTTTTTATCACTATATCATATAGCTTCTTTAAAGTTTTGCTTGAGTTTGCGTCTGTAGCATTTATGATCTTATCTATGTCAGCTCTAAATTCTTTTATAGTTGTATTTACTGTGTCGCTATCTTTATCGTTAAGTTTTTCAAACCCCACTTCGCCACTTTTATCCATACTAAAGATATAGTATTTTTTGTTGTAATATCCTATATCTACAAAGAGCTCATTTGGCTTTAAAAGGCTTGTGAGATCGCTTAGTTTTAGATCCTTTATGCCAAGCTCTTGTTTAAATTTAGGTGATATCTTGGCTATCTCTATCTCTACTTTTTCTATATCTTCGCCCAGTGCTTTTAGCTTTTCTTGGTAGCTTTTTGCCTCTTCTGGCTTAGGCATAGTACCTGCTAGCTTAGCATATGCTCTTTTAAGGGAGTTTAGGCTATCTATCTTAGAGATCAAGTTCTTATCTTGTGAGATATTTTTTAGCATAGCTATGGTATTTTCATCATCGAGGAGTATGCCCTTATCGTTTATAAATATCTCATAAATTTCTTGACTTGGAGTTTCCTTGTCTTTAGTAGTTTGCTGATACGAGTAACCACTTGTTAAAAGGTTTGGTAAAAAGTTATTATTAGCCTCTAAGAATTTCTTTTTTTGTTCATTGCTCAATATTTCAAAATTTTTATCTCTATTTGCTTTAAATATATAGTATGCTTTTTTAGAGTAATTATATGCTTTATTATAGTCACCAATTTCGTTATAAGCATATCCTATATTATTATAACTACTGGCAGTACTTGGATGATCTTTACCTAGGACTTTTTCTCTTGTGTTTAGAGCTTTTGTATAATACTCTAAAGCTTTTGGGTAATCACTTAGACTGTCATAAACAGATCCTATGCTATTATAACTACTAGCAGTGTCTGGATGGTCCTTGCCAAGAACATTCTCATTGATATTTAAATCTTTTATATAAAATTCTAAGGCTTTAGGATAATTACCTATATCACTATAAACATGACCTATATTATTATAGCTAAGAGCAGTGCTCGGATGTTCTTTGCCTAGAGTTCTCTCTTTGGCATTCAAGGATTTTATAAAAAATTCTAAGGCTTTGTGGTAGTCGCCAACACGATAATAAGTATATCCTATATTATTATAACTAGCAGCAGTGTCAGGATGTTCTTTGCCTAAAATTTTCTCTCTTATATTCAAAGCCTTTGTATGAAATTCTAAGGCTTTGCGGTAGTCGCCAACATTAGAATAAGCAGATCCTATATTATTATAACTATTTGCAGTATCGAGATGTTCTTTGCCTAAAATTTTCTCTCTTATATTCAAAGCCTTTGTATAAAAATCTAAAGCTTTAGGATAATTGCCAATTCCATTGTACGCATAGCCTATATTATTATAACTAGCAGCAGTGTCAGGATGTTCTTTGCCTAAACTTTTCTCTCTTATATTCAAAGCCTTTGTATAAAAATCTAAAGCCTTAGGATAATTACCCATACCATAATAATAATTGCCTATATTATTATAACTAGTTGCGGTATCAGGATGATATGTTCCTAAAATTTTCTCTCTTATATTTAAAGCCTTTGTATAAAACTCTAAAGCTTTAATGTAATCACTCATTTTAAAATAAACAGCACCTATATTATTATAACTGGTTGCAGTATCGGGATGATATTGACCTAAAATTTTCTCTTTGATACCTAAGGCTTTCATTTGAAATTCTAAAGATTTGAGATAGTTTCCATTTTGATAATACTTAAACGCAGTATTATCAAGATCTAAAACATCATCTAGCGTAGCGCTTAATGCAACTGAAACGGTTAGGAAAATGACTAACAAAATTTTTCTAAGCATGATTAATCCTTTAATATGATTTTAAATATCCATAAATAGTAGTAAGGCAACTATCATAATAGCTATAATTACAGCAATAGCAACTAAAGCCAAGAGGGTCTTGCTGAGATTTTTTATTAACTCTTTTGCTTTAAGGACTGAGATAACTATATCTATGAGCTTAAATACTATCAAAACCACAACCCATGTGATGTAATGACCCCAAAAAAATAGAATTATTGCTGGTACAAAAAATATCACTAAAGAAGACAATCTCAAAAGATCAAAATTTCCGTCGATATGGAGTGCTTTTGCTAGCTTTGGTACAAAGTAGGCACACAAGCCAAAGAATAATAGATAACATATCATACCTATCCAAGCTGGTATAGTGCTTATGCCATCCTTTAGATTAAGAGCGGTATTAAGTGCATTGGCTAAGGCTATAACGCCACTTATAACACCTATAGGAGTTTTGTGTATGTCGCCTGAGCCTGGATAGTCCGAGCCTATAAGCACTATGGCATCATCAAACTCCTCTGCATCTATCTGAGATAGTCTAGCTGCATGATAGAATTTGATATTTTCATAGTTTGAAGTATATGTTTTATTACCACCTTGATCTATAATTTTTAGATCTTTATAAAGTATCCTATATCTAAAACTCTCATCAAAGCTTAGCTCTCTTGGACAAGTAAAATTTGCTTCACTATTTGCAAGCTCTAGGACAAGATGTCTTAAAGTCTTATCGCCATCGCAAAGATAGGGCGTGTATCCACGAGTAACTCCATCTTTATCGCTAGAAATATTTGTTTGAGTAAATTTGATATTAGGATTTAGCTTGAAGTCTTGTAAAAAAGGCTTATTTATAGTTTTTGGTAGATATATAGGATATGAGCTAGCATATAAATTTAGTCTATCTATAAGACCTAGATCATCTTTAGTAACTGTTGAGTTTATGTCGCTTGGATACTCTAAAGAGTAGTCTAAGACTAAAGTTTTTGGTTTGCTACCTGAACCAGATAAGGTTTTGTTAAAATCATCTAAGACATTAGCAAGAACACTTCTTGGGGTGAAGTTAAATTTGATGCCACCTTGTCCATCACTTAGGTCGTGCTTGTCCAGGTACTCTTGATCTATTAGAATTACTGCTATTTTTTGCGATTGGCTTGCTGATGGTGCTTTGGCATAAATTTCTTGCATGATGTCATACTCGAAGTCACCAAAATTTACTCTGACGATCTCACGATCTTTGACTAAGCCGTAAATGGCAAAAGATGCCATAGCAAGAATTCCTAAGAATATGGCTTTTTTTACACTGCTAGACTTTTGAAACAAGTCAGAATATGTTGAGCCCTTTAAAATCTTGTTAATGTTGTTGCCTAAAAATCTAAAGAACTTCATCGTGTTTTAACTATAAAACAAGGAGACTCATATCCATCTTTATCCATCATATCTATCCTGTCACCATTTTTAGGAGATATGTTTAGCTCTGGGCTTATACTTCTGTTTTTAACGTCAAATTCGTAAAACTTGTCGCCTTGGCGGTATTCTATTTTAATGATATGATCGCTTATAACTAATGCATCTTTGCTAGGATCTATCTCCTCGCATCCTCCTTCTGCTCTCGTAGAAGCTGTCGTAGATGTAGTTTGTGCTTTAGCAAATAGTGTAGAGAAAAAGCCACTTCTTTTTTTGGTCGCTGCTATATAGGTGTCGTTTGGTGATTTTAGGTTGTAATTTTGCTTTAAAACATCATCAGTTATCTTTAAAACGCCGTTACCAGATATAAATTTGATCTCTTGACCGCTTGTGGCTGTAGTAGCCTTGCTCTCTTTGCCATCAATGCTATAAACAACATCACCCTTAACGTTGATAACCACATCAGCATTTAGGCATGAAACTAAAAGTGTAGCTGCAAGTAAATAAGACTTCATAATGATACCTTTTTAAATTTTTGTTGTCATTTTATTAAACAAAAACTAAAAAAGGACTTATGTTTTTTTAATGAGATATAAGCCTTATAATATAGACTTTGGCTACGCATTTTTTGCTTTGTTCGTTTATAATAAATGGATAGCTATATGTGGCATATATAAAAGCTAATTTGCCTATTATAAAGATTGGCTTTATATCTTTCTATATTCTTTGGATACTAGAACTCTAACGTCGTTAGTTGCTTTTACTGACCATCTTTGATGAATTTTTAGTAAGATCTATTATTTTTATAGGCTCTTTATGAGATGAAATATCATATTATCTCGCTAAAATTGTTTTATAGAACCATAAAAACAGACTATATGCTTTTAAAATAACTCTCATCACAACTTAATAGTCCTTGTGTTTATTTGCATTGAGTTGTGATGAGCTAAAATTAAATTATTACATATCTGGACCATCTATTTTCGGAGATTTTTTCCTCTCTAAGGCCTCTGATAAGCGGTTAGCGAGTTCATTTCCACACTCTTTTGAAACTTCTTCTATAATTTTCTCAGAACTATAATCTTTGTATTCAGGAAATTCTTCCTTTACTCTTTTAAGAACTATACTTCCATCGTTATTTTTATTGGCATTTAGTAATTTCAAGAGCCTTTCACATTTTTCTTTCATTGTAACTCTCCTTTTGATAATATGGTTCATTTTAGAACACTAATACTTAAAAAGAACTAATATTTTCTTTTTGCTTTTTTAATGCTACCCCACCTGCATTCCAACATCATCTTTTGTAAATTTACCTCTTAGCTCTGGCATCTCATTTACTATCATATCTTTTAGCTCTGGGTTGATATTTGCTATTTCAAGTAAAAGACCTAAGCTTTTGTCATTAAAGTCTCTTAGCTCAGTATTTTCACTTTGCAAACTTTTAGTTTTACGTGTTAGAGATTGGTTTTCTTTATCCTTGCTCTTTAACAATGCATTTTGTTCATCTATCTTTATTTGCTGATTAGTATGTGCTTTTACTCTATTTTTAAGAAGCATTATCTCTTTGTCTTGCTCAGCTTTGGTCTCTTTTAAATCATCTAGCTCTTTTTCTAGCTGTTCTTTTTCTTTTAAGACTTCTAAGCTTTTCTTTTTATCTTCCTCTATGATTTTACTTTGTTCTGTTACTTGCCCAGCAAGAAGTTCTACCTTTTCTTTTAGCTGCTCATCAGATGTGATGGTTATGTTCTCTTGCAGCTGTTCAAAAACAGAATTTCTAAGACCTACTATTAAAGCTCTTTTTTCATTTGGCTCTAACCTAAAGTACTCGTCGCCCAACAAAGGCTCTTTCTTTTGCATATACTTATTTGCTTCCGCTTCTATAAGCTTTTGAATTTTCTCTTTTAGCTCTTTCTCGCTCTTATATTCACTTGCTATTTGGTGCATTTGGGTTAAATTCTTATGTCTATTTTTACTTGGCTTACCACGAAGTACTTGACCTTCAAATGCCTCCGCTCCCATATCTTGCAGCTCTTTACCAAATTTTGCTGTTTTTGACCTGCCGCTAAATCTCAAATTTGCATGCTTTTCAAAGTTGTAGTTTGTAAAGATGATGTGATAGTGCTTGGTCTTTTCGTCATTATGCTCAGCCACAAGCAGACACTTTGCGCCATACTTCGCACAGTATGCGTTTATAAATCTCATTACTCTATCCATATGTATGTTTTCATTTATAAATTTTGACTCTTCGTCGTTTAGCCCTTCTTTTGGCTCCTTCTCTCTGTCTGTACCAAATGTGATGATAATCTCACAAAAGCTACGCATATCTTTGCGCCAAGTTCTACGTATAACTATATCTTTACCTTGTCGTTTTTGTGTGTAGGATTGCTTGCCATAGTCTTCTTTAAAGCTATCCTGAAAGCCTTTAAGTAATTTCTTTACAAAAGCCATATTATGTAGTTCATCATCTTTACTGTTAGCATCTCTCATATTGCCATTGTCATTAAATTCACTTAGGAGCTTGTAGCGATTAATAGAGATTGGATTCTTGTTGAGATACTTTATATGCTCAGTTTGATTTTTCTCACGGCACGCATGTGCAAACCTACCTATGGCTCTACCATATGTTAAAAAACCCGACCTTACGTTTAAAACTAGGCTGTGATCATTTACTATATATGCATTAGCCATGGCAAATCACCTCATTATATAAACATTCTTTCGTACTAGTAGTGCTAGTTACTATCAATGAAATTCTTTTCATTTTCTTCCTTTTTAAAATGTCTTTATAGTAATTACACCAATTTTGGAAAAAATCTGCGCTAGAAATGCAAATTTTTGTGAAAAAGTTTATTTTTTAAGAAAGAAAAGTTAAGAATATTAAAATGATAAATGCCAAAAGTGCGTATTTAAGGGATTTGAGATAAAAAGCTAGAAGCAAGAATTTAAAACAAATTTATTTTTATGGTATTGAAAGGGTGATGGCTTTATAATCGTTGGAATTTTTAAGAGACTGTCCCACTTTAGTAACTAAGTGTTCCACTCTTAAAGGAAATTTTAAAGAAAGGGAAAGAACAAAAGCATCACTGCTAGTGCCTAAAATAGGGTGTTATGGTGTCACGGGGGAGACTTGAACTCCCGACCTCCGGCTTATGAGGATTTTTTATATGAGCTCACAAAAGCCTGAAATACGCACTTTAGACGATTTTTTACTTAGTCATTACGTAAAACTGTTCCATTTTTGACCGGTTGACTATTAAATATGGGACAACACTTAAGGGAGCGAAACGGTATATATTACTACCGAGCTACACTTGCTCCAAGCATCAGAAAATTTTTTAACGAAAAGCGAGAAATTTGCTTCTCCACATCCACTAATCTCTTGGAAAAAGCCAGAAAAAGGGCTAAAATTCTAGATAATAATCTTTACCTGATAAAAAGGGCGGTTCACATGAATCTTAGTGATAGCATAATCCAATCTTTTGTAAATTCGTTTATGAAAGTGAAGCTTAGTAAGAGTATCAAAGAGCACTCTCTTCTTAACAAGAAGATGGATGTAGAATTTCTAAATGCGCTCAATGACTACTTTAAACAAAGTTTGATAGATGGCGATCTACCTCAAATTTTAATTAAGGATATAAGCAATATCACTAACACTGCTGGCGCTCTTGGTAGTAAGGATAAAGAGAACATAGGGCAAACTCTTTTAGAGAAGAATATACTAACACTTAACTATCTTGTATCAAAGCTTGAGAAGAGCAGCGTGCTCTTTGATGATAAGCGTGAGCAATACTTTCTCGAAGATGATTCTAGCGATAACTTAGCCAAACATGCCAAACCTAGTTCGTTTGACGCTAAGGACATAGCTTCATTCCAAGAAAATATAAAAGAGCTTGAAGATAGTGGTTGTTTGCCCATTACGGATGGACAGCTTAAGGCTATGGCTCAGAGGATTAGCGAAACGGTTTATGCCATACTAGATCAAAAGTATGGCTCGACCTCAAATTTAAAGCTAGTAAGAACAAATAATAGCCATAGAAGCATGGAAGATATCATAATGGATCCAAATCCACCAAAAAATATCAAGATAAAATTAGATGAAGATAGTAGCTTTAGTATTTTTAATCCTAGCGCCCAAGTAACACAAGAGTATGAGATTAGAAAAGCATTGCAAGTGGCATCTGGCTCTAGCAATCAATTCTCAGCTTTAAATTTAGAAGATCAAAAGAGCTTAAAGGATGCATTCGAGATATTTGAGACAAACACTAAAAGAGCTGACAAGTGGTCGCCAGACACGCAAAGATTAGTTACTGGCGTAAAAAAGCTCTTATTTTTATACTTTAACGAAGATACGCCAGTTTATAAGATCACAAGAGATAATTTGCTTGAATTTAGAGATCTTCTTTATAAAATTCCAACTAAGCTAGCTCAAAAGAGTAGGTATAAAGATAAAAGTTTATCTCAGATACTGAAGCTAGGAGAAAAGGACGATAAACTCTCTGAGCCTACTATCCAAAAATATATGATAAGGGTTATTCAGTTTTTTAACTACTGCTTTGATAGTGGCTATATAGGTAAAAGCATAACTGCAAAAATGAACGTCAAGATAGACATAGACCCTAGCGAAAGGGCAGTGCTTCCATACGAAGCATCAGAAGCTAGGAAGATCTTTGAGATAGTAACTAGTATCAAACAAAGTGGTAAATCACCAAGTTCAAGGATAGAGGCTAGTGAGCTCTACTACGTCACAATGATAGCTGCTTATAGTGGCATGAGGATAAAAGAGATCACACAGCTTCATAAAGAAGATATAGTCTTAAAAGATGGGATTTACTGCTTTAACATAAACACAAATGATGTTAAAACTACCAAGACCAAAAACAGCATTAGGTTTGTACCTATCCATAGTAAGCTCATAGATCTAGGCCTGCTAGAATATGTTAATAGCAAAAAAAGCGGAAATATATTTAAGGTAAGCAATAAGGACTTCTCTGAAATTTTTAGAAGCCAGATCCAAAGAAAGTTTATAGACAAAGACTCTAAAAAGACCTTCTACTCTTTTAGACACTACTTTATAGACTATCTAGTGCAGCGCGAGGTAGAAGCTAACCTTATAGCTCAGATAGTAGGACATGAAAAGCAGTATAAAATTTTGCTAAACACTTATGCCAAGCCCATTAACGCTAATACACTAAAGGCTAAAGTAGAGATGGTATCGTATGAAAATGAATAGGGGCAAATTTCAAAGCATGAGTTTTAAGACTATCTTTATATCTTATTTAGTATTATTTTAGGTATTAAATAAAGGATAAAAATGCAAACCATACAAGCAAATTTCACAGCTAGCATAAGCGAGCTAAAAAAGTCCCCAGCTCAAATTTTAAAACAAGCTGGAGATAATGTCGTAGCTATACTAAATCACAATGTCCCTAGTGCATATCTAGTACCTAGTGCTATCTATGAAAAAATGACAGAGATAATAGAAGAGTATCATCTAAGTAAAGCAGTAGATACTGCCCTAGCAAGTGGTGAAAAACCAGTAAAAGTAAGCTTAGATGAGCTATGAGTTAGAATTTTTGCCAAGCGCTTTAAAGAGTGGCAAAAGCTTGACAATAGCATAAAAGTGCAGTTTAAAAAGAAGCTAAGTGAGCGTCTAGAAAACCCAAAGGTTGCCAAAGACAAGCTACGAGGCTATGAAGATGTCTATAAGATCAAACTAAGAGATGTCGGCTACCGCTTGGCATATCAAGTAAAAGATAGCGAGATCGTAGTGCTTGTGCTAGTTGTCGGCAAAAGAGAGAACAACGAAGTGTATGAGATGCTAAAGGATAAATTTAACTAAGCATAAAGCTAGACTTTAGTCTTCTGTGATTTGCTAGTAACTAATTTTATGTTATTAGCTTGTCCTATCTAAAGTGCTATTTTATGATGAGCATAACCCCATACATTTTTATTATTTTATTTTCTTAATTTCATACCAGACTAAATTTCTAAGAGACAATCTAAAGGCTACAAAAATTATATTATATATTTCATAGTATTTTTAAAAAACACGCATTTTAGCGGCCTGAAGCCTACCGAATTCCTTGTTTTAGGTTGTGAAATTTTATAAAATAATCTTAAAAATTTATCTAAATAAGGATATTAAGATGAAGATAAATGGTTATGAAATAGTTATAAATACGCTAACTGACAATATCACCTATGAAGAAGCCATAGATAGAATGTGTCACAACATGCGTGAGCCTAAACAAACCAAAAGGATAAAATATCTAAGAAGAGATCAAAGAGCCAATAGATATTTTGTGCAAAATAGCCATGGTATTCTTATAGAAAAAGAGTCATCTCGTAGCATGTCTCACGAAGATATTGAAAATAAGCTAAAAGAGATGATGTTGCTATTCAAAAAAGACTATGAGAGCCAAACGATAACTGATAAAAACGGCAAGTCAAGAAAGCGTGTATGGCAAAAAAAGATGACCCCTTTTACGGAGATACTTTTAACATTTGGAACACAAAGACCCAAAGAAGAAAATGAAGGACTCAACGAAGAAGAGACCAAGTTTATAAATGGGCTAAACATTATTGCTAACGCCATGGATTTTATTAATAAATATTGTAAAAAATACGGCGTAGAATGTGTAGCTGCAGCTGAGCATAATGATGAAAAAACCAAACACTGGCAAATTCTTTTTTCAAACTATGATTTTACTAAGCACGCTTGCATAAGAAGAGATATGAAAAATATGGCTATATATGGTAGGGAAATGCAAGATATGGGTGCAGACGCACTTAGTGGTATAGCTGTAAGAGGCGTGGTTGGAAGCAAAGCTGTTCATAAAACTCTAAAACAAATGCATGAAACTGAGTTATCTTATAAAAGCGAACAAGCACTTAAAAACGATATTACTTCGAGTTTTGAAGAGTACGTTGGGAAAGTTTTTGATGAAAAAAAGTCATTCACTGGCAAGATACGCTATGAGATATCCAAAGATGGCATGGAAGAGTTTATAAAAACTATTAGTAAAGATATCTATGATTTAACAAAACAAAACATAACCATAATTAAAGACACTGATCTTCAAAATAAGATAGATGAGCTGGAAAAACAACTAGCCGACAAGAGTGAAGTATTGGCTAGAAAAAATATGAGTTAGAGTTAGAAAATGAACTCTTACATAAGGAGATTTTAGAACTAAAAGAGCTAAATAAGACTTTTGAGGATAAAGACATAGTGTTGGCTCAAAAAGAAGAGATTAATGTACTAAAAGAAACTTTGAAACAAAAAGATGTATCTATAAATAATTATAAAAGCCAGATACTTAATAGCAAAGAAATTATAAACCAAGCCAAGGCAGACAAAGAAGAGCTAGAAAAAGAAATTAAAACATATAAAGAACTAACTGCCAAACAACAAAAAGAAGTAGAGGAGCTAGGGCAAGCAATGAAAACTAATGAAGTGTTGAAAAATGAAAATCAAAGTCTAGCATATGAAAATAAAAAGCTAAAAGATGAAAATACAACTCTTAAGGTCTTTAAAGAAAAAGTGGTAACCTTCTTTAAAAGTGTGGCAAGCACTATCCCAAATGTCAGGGATTTTATAAATAGTCATCTACCCGAGATATTTGGCAAAAAAGACTCTAGCTTAGAAATGTGATAGCGACTCTCTCGCAAGGCTCTTTTTGCTACTTGTCAGTAAGCCAGTTAGGCATTATATTAAGCTGGCTTATCTAAGTATGTGTTACTTCTACTAAAGTTAGAACGTAAAAATAGACGATCTTAAATTTCTACTACTTTTGTTGTATAACTTGGCTAAATTTGGCTGATTTATAAAAAAGTAACCTGCTATAGTGAAATTTATGCTTCAAATATTTTACAAAGTTAATATACATTATCAATTTACTGACCGATTTCTCATATAAAAATAAAGTAAAAATATTAAATATAAAATAAACAAAAATATCTTATTTAATATTTTATTGCCTCTAGCCATAAAAATAAGCTACTAGACTCTTGGCATTATTTGACTTATTTTTATAATAGCCCTTAGGCTATTTGCCTGTCTGGCTAAGACCTTATAGCACTATCAATCTTTTGATAGTGCTAAAAATTTTTGGCACTATAGAGCTAAAACTTATATTTGAAAGATATTTTTGAGATGATGCTTATTGGTAATTGAAACACAACATGAAAAATGAATTTAATATTACTTAAATAG
>NZ_CALACG010000314.1 GCF_937890585.1 uncultured Campylobacter sp. | reverse complement strand
ATGTAATATGATACAGATAAGATTATTTTTAAATAAAAGCGTATTTTATTATAAATGACTATAAGCATTTGTTTTTACGGGAGAAAGCGGTGCTATTGGGCTCTTTTTAAAATTTAAGTTCCCTAATATTAAAGCATTACTTTTAATATCCACCTTAGTTTAAATATAGCGGCTGCGCCGGCTATGCCGTTTTCAGGCCTGCCACACATTGTTCTCCAGATCCATCTTGCACAGACGAAACATTGATTTGGTGCATCGTTTAGCAAGTGACCAAGCATGTCCTTTGCTTGCTTCTCTTTGCCAGCTTCAAATAGCTCTTTTATCTGTTTGATCTTCTTCATCACCACTCCTTTTTGAGATGAATTTTAAAGTAAAAAGCAGACATTTTTTATTCCTATTTTGTTGGTATGATCCTACAAAAGGACATTAAAATAAAGATCTTTTTGACGATATATAAGAATAAATAAAATTTAAAGGCATAAGAAATGACACTATCTAAGTCCCTATATATCCGCGGTCTTCAGTGTGAAAAGAGCTTGTGGTTAAAAAAGAAAAAGCCTGAGGTTTTGCAAGCTCCGGATGACGGCGCGCAAGCGGTATTTGACACCGGTACATCAGTAGGCGAGCTAGCCTGTGAGCTCTTTGGCGGCGGCGAGAGGATAGAGTATACTGGCGACTTTGGCTTGCAGATAGCAAAAACAAAAGAGCTTATCGAGCACGGCTCAAAGGTCATATATGAGGCCACTTTTTGCTTTGATGGCATTCTTGTGATGGTCGATATCCTCCGTATCGGCAAGGACGGTCTCATCATCAACGAAGTAAAGAGCTCAACCTCGGTAAAAGAGGTCTATATCGATGATGCAAGTATTCAGTATTACGTCATTAGCTCGCTTGGCTACAAGGTGAGCGCCGTAAATATCATCCACATAGACAATAGCTACGTAAGAGGCGAGAAACTCGAGCTTGATAAGTTTTTTCACACCGAAGACGTGACTGAGCAAGTAAGGAAAAAACAAGCAGACATCCCTCAAGTTTTAAGTAAATTTGATGAAATTCTTAGCAAAGACATTGAGCCAGATATTGATATCGGCCCACATTGCTCAAACCCATATCTCTGCGATGCTTGTGGGTACTGCTGGTGCGAGCAGCGCGGCATACCAGAGTATAGCGTCTTTAACATCTCTAGGCTAAGAAGCGATAAGAAATTTGAGCTTTATAAAAGCGGTGTGGTTAAATTTGAAGATATCAAAGAGCTAGATAAATTTAACGCCTCTCAGCAGATACAAATCCGCTCCGAACTATCCAAAGAGCAGATCATAGACAAAGAGGCTATCAAAGAATTTCTAGGCACTCTTAGCTATCCGCTCTACCACCTTGACTTTGAGACATTTCAGCAGGCAGTGCCAGAGTTTGTGGGGCTTAGTCCATACGAGCAGATACCTTTTCAGTTTTCTATCCACAAAGAGGACGGCAAAGGAAATTTAGAGCATTTTGAGTTTTTAGCCGATGTCGGAGCCGATCCTAGATATGAGCTGGCACTAAATTTGATCAAATTTATCCCGCAAGATGCCTGCGTGCTAGCCTATAACATGAGCTTTGAAAAAGGAGTGATAAGACGTCTTGCCGCAAATTACCCTCAAATTTCAAGTGAGCTTATGGCGATTCATGACAATATAAAGGACCTAATGGCGCCATTTGCGAGCAAGAGCTACTATCATCCAAAGATGCAGGGCAGCTACTCTATAAAATACGTCCTACCGGCGCTCGTGCCTGAGTTTGAGTCAGCGTATAAGGATCTAAATTTGATCCACCACGGAGGCGAAGCTATGCAGGCATACGAAAACATGACGCGTATGTCAGCAAATGATCGCGAGGCCTATAAAAAAGCGCTTTTAGCATACTGCAAACTAGACACGTTAGCGATGATTAAGGTTTTAGAAAAACTAAGAGAAATCGTGCACTAAGACAAAAAATGTCCAGTTTATTAGATATAATGTTTTAAAAATAAAAGGGGAAAAGTATGAATATAGAAAAACTTGAATCTATGTTAAAACAAATCAAATTTCTAAGCGACAAGTTAGAAGCTAAAAAGTTGCGTGGCAATAACGACTATAACTTATTTTTAGCACTTCTAGATATAAACGATGAGGTTCGGTTACATTCTCGATTTATATATTCGCTTTTAGATACAAGTTCTCCACACTACCAAAAAGAGCTATTTCTAGAGCTTTTTATAAAAGCGTGCGGACTATATGATTTTGGACTAAATTTACAAACCGCAAAAGTCTATAAAGAGTACGAAAATATAGATATCTATATAACCGACGGCACGAAGCATATTATCTTAGAAAATAAAATAAATGCCGGCGATCAAGAGGCTCAGATAAAAAGATATATAAAAACCGTCCAAAAAGAAAACGACGGCGAGGCTGAAATTTATGTGCTATTTTTATCGCCGCAAGGGCGTGAGCCTAGCGACTATAGCTTGGATGGACTAAAAATCAGCAATAGTAAAATATTGGATGAATACGGCAATGAAGTAGCTAAATTCAAGGCGATTTCATATAAGGAAGAAATAATGAAGTGGCTTGGCTCGTGTCTTGATGAGGCTGGGAATTTGGCAAATTTAGCCGCCGTGATATCGCAATACAAAAACGTAATTGAAAAAATTTATGGAACCTATAAAGGAGTAGAGATGGATACTGAGGAAATAAGTAAGATAATACTAGAGAACTATGATATAGTCGATGAAATAAGAAATAAATACTTTGATATAGCCAATGCAAATAGGCTTAATGAATTTATGTCAAACGTAAAGACCGAGCTTGAAAAAAGATTATCACAAGAATGGTGCGTAGAAATAGAAGAGGCTGATACTAGAAGGTATTTTGAACCTATAAGTTTTTATAAATATAGTTGGGGCAATGAGCATATACTAACTTTTACTCTAGAATTTGATAATAGAAACTTTCTAAATCCATACATTGGACTTGCTTATGATATAGATAAAATAAATAAGGCATACGTTGATAGTATACAAGTTAAAATTTCTAGCGAATGGAATATAGGTGCGAGATTTGCCAGATGGAAATGGCTAAAAAAAGATCAATTTTTAAGAGAAATAGTCGTAAACAAATATAGCGAGTCGGAGCTGGTTAATGAACTAATAAAAATGAAAGACGAGCTAGAGCCATTGGCTGATGAAGTCATTAAGTTAGCTATAGTAGTATAGGTCAAACAGTTATTTTTGGATAGATGGTCGTCTCAATTGCTAATGCTAATGTAAAGAGTTAGTGGTTGGATGACCGATCTTAACTTTATCCATTTCTAAACTATGCCAAAAGCTCTTATGAGGATACTTTATAGACAAATTTTGTCCATTTTTTTATTTACAATAAAGGGATAGGAGTAAAACATGACCGAGCAAGAACTTTGGCAAGAGTATGATGAGTTTTCTTTTTTGGTGCAGGCTAAGTCAAGCTATGATTACGTAAATAACGCAAATTTTACTAAATATAGCAACACTGAGATGTCAAAAGATTTTTACAGGCAAGCCGTCAAGGCATTAAGCAACCCACATGATGTCATTGCTGAGAGTAAATTTATACTGCAAAATCTAAAAAACGACTTCGGCTGTGAGAGCGAATTTATAAAAGAGATATGCTTGCAAATTTTAAATATAGAAATGACCCCCTACGAGCATCAAGAAGTGGCTAAAATGATAGAAAACTATAGCTCTATCGCTTGATAAAATGGCTCTTTTGTGCCACTACTTGCAGAGTTATAAATTTTAACTCCGTTTAAAACGTCTATGTGAGATTTTGGCTCATGGATATGCCCACAAAGGATGATCTTTGCATTTAAAAGATTGTTTTTGATAAGCCTTGCAAGCTCTATATCTCCGTGATCCTTATCGTTTTTGCTGATGCTTGTGCTTGTCTTTGCTGGGGGAACGTGGGTCAGTAAGATATCACACTTTGCAAATTCAAGCATATCATCGCACAAGTAAGGCACGCAGCCAAATTTAACACCATTTATAGTCTTTATGGTGCCATCAGAGTATATGTCACTTATAGAATTTAGCCAAGATGCTGGCATATCGTGGTTGCCAGAGCATACAAATACAGGCTTTTTAAAGCTTTTTAGCCACAAAGTAGTTTGCTCTTTTTCTTGCGCGCTCTCTTTGTATAAAAAATCACCGCTAAAACAAAAGATGTCAAATTTGTCTTGAAAGGCCAAAATATAGTCAAAATAGCCAGCATTAAAGTGTAGATCGCTAGCGTGAAAAAGTTTTATGCCACTCATTTGTATCTATTAGCCTTTAATCCCCGAGTAAAGTTGTGATCAAATTTACCACCATATCTTTTTGTTTTGGCTCGCTTTGAGCGATGAACAGTGCAAGTGTAACAAGGGCGTTGTCGCTCATCCTGCGCTCGCC
>NZ_CALACG010000313.1 GCF_937890585.1 uncultured Campylobacter sp. | reverse complement strand
ACTTTTGGCTACAAGATAAATTTATTTTGTAGCCAAAATTTATATTAAATAATAAAAATTATTACTTAATTAACCAACGATTAACTCTAACTGCATATAATTTCATCACATTTAAATAATAAAGAAGGAGACAAAATGTCAAAAGTTATTTTACAGTTAAATACAATTCAAGCCGATGCAAACGCACTTTACATCAAATTTCACGATCTTCACTGGAACGTAAAAGGTATTCAGTTTTTCAGCGTCCATGAGTACACAGAAAAAGCCTATGAAGATATGAGTGAGATATTTGATGCGGTAGCAGAAAGGGCTCTTATGCTTGGCGGCAGACCTATCGCAAAGGCTGAGGAGCTAGCAAAAGTCGCTCACATCAAGCATGAGCCAAAAGAGAGCTACACTCCGACTGAAGTTTTAGAGATCGTTTTGGCTGACTACAAGCATCTTTTAGGCGAGTTTAAAAAGCTTGATGAGCTTGCAGAGGGCGATACAACAACTCAGATGTACGCACAAGATCAAATAGCTAAATTTGAAAAAGCCATCTGGATGCTAAACGCAACACTTGGCAAATAATCACAGCGGGGGCTCTCCCGCTTTATCCTAAATAAATTCCACCTTTTGGCGATATAGTTTTTATAAACTTAAAGGAGCCAAATATGCAAATCAGTCAAATCATAAGTTCATACAACACTTCAAGCGTAAAAGAAAATGTAAAATCAGAAATTTCACTTCATAAAGATGAAAAAGAGGTTTCTAAAAAGCAGCACGATGTTTCAAATTTAAGTGCAAAAGAGATCTCAAATAGCTACTTTTTGCAGTATCAAAAAGAGATCACTCAAAGCGCTAGCTCAAATTTACTAGCACAAGGCGGCCTAAGCTTTAACGTACCTGAAAATTTATCAGACATTTTATCTGGTCTTGATCTAACAGGTATAGGATACAACGGCAAAGCTCTAGGAGAGCTAAGCAGCAATGAGGCAAGTGAGCTAGTTAGTGAAAATGGCTTTTTTGGTATCGCAAATACAGCCGAGAGGATAGCTGGCTTTGTGCTAAGTGGCGCAGGAGATGATGTCGAGAAGCTAAAAGCTGGCAGAGAGGGCGTGGCAAAAGGCTTTGAAGATGCAAGGAAAATTTGGGGTGGTGAGCTACCTGAAATTTCTCAAAAGACTATCGAAAAGACACTTGAGACACTTGATAAAAAGATCGCCGAGCTTGGCGGTAACGTCTTAAACGTATCAGCCTAAATTTCTTGGGAACTCTCCCAAGAAATTTACATATAATAATGTAAGCACAAAACTCAAATTTCAAATCTAGCAAAATTATTTAACCTTAGAAGCTATACTTTGCCCTTTAAAATAAGGAGAAAAGATGAAAGCTAAAATTTTACTTCCTTTGGCGGCGGCTTCTATGTTTCTTGGATGTTCGTTCTTTGATGACAATCCGCCAGTTCGCAAACAAAAACCAGTTCAAAATACACAAACCAAACAGCTAAAAAGCTCGATCAAAGGCTTTATAAAAGAGGTAACCTACAAAGACTCGAAGTATTGCTACGAGATAGTGGCGAGCGATACGAAAAATAACAAGCTTAATAAAGCAAATTTTTGCGCAAATAGGTACTACTACGACAAGGGCGATCTTGTTTACGCTACTTTTTACGCAGATAAGCTTGTGGATATGATCCTTATCAAAGAAGGCGGCTCTCGTGGGCTTACTACTGGGATCAGAAAGCCGCAAAATGAGGTCATCATCAAAAGAAAAAGCATAAAAACAAATATCGAAGTACCAAAAGAGGAGAAAATTTCTTTTTAGATTACCGTTGATTTACTGCCAGCATATATAATTTCATCAGCAATCAAAACTAGAACTCCTTTTAAGGGGCCAAAGCAACGCCCCTTTTTCTTTATTACTCCCTTTTTAAAAATATCGCTTTCGAAGTTAAAATTATCAAAATATACCTCTTTTTGGTTAAAATCGGTAAACAATCGGTAACAAAAATGTAAAAATTTATGATTTTTTAAGCTTCACATTAAAATTTATAGACTATAATCGTTCTCACAAAAACCTTAAAAGGAGAAAAAATGAAACTAACAAAAATTAGTTTAGCCGCTTTGGTTGCTTTAGGTGCATTTTCAAGCGTAGCGAGTG
Source organism: uncultured Campylobacter sp. (assembly GCF_937890585.1). Lineage (GTDB taxonomy): Bacteria > Campylobacterota > Campylobacteria > Campylobacterales > Campylobacteraceae > Campylobacter_A. The sequence continues at coordinate 1,185 of NZ_CALACG010000313.1, read as the reverse complement.
CCACTCCACTTGAAGAAGCTATAAAAAATGTAGATCTTTCAGGATTTGCAAGATATAGATATACAAATACTCACACAAAAGATACAGTAGCAAAAGAAGTTACAAAAGATAGTGATGCAGATCACCAATTCAGAATGATAACCAACTTCAAGGCTGCCATTGACGATAACTTCTTTGGTGTTATCGGTTTTAGATATAATACTTCTGATAACTCTGGTGATAACGTAACTGCAGGTACAGATAAGACTGATACAACTGGAAAATTTAATGTTTATCAGTTTTATCTAGGCTACAACATAGGTGGCACTACTATAACAGCTGGTAAACAAGTTATTGGTTCATACTTTACTGATGACGCAGTTGGTACAGGTGTTAGAATAGAAAATAAAGATATTGAAGGCTTAACTCTAACAGCCTTGGCTTTTGATGCACTTGAGGGAAGCAGTTGGTATAATGGTGGTTTATATGAAAAAGCTACAGGTAACTTTGCAACTTATGACGTTGGTAATCTATATGCAGCTGGTATAGCTGGTTCATATGATCCAGTAAATTTCCAACTATGGTATGCTAGTTTAACAAACCTAGCTGATCTACTTGGTGCAGACGTTTCACTAAATTTTGCTATCACTAATGATGTAAAATTAGGCGCAAGACTTAACTATGTAAATAGTACAGCTGATGAAAGTGCAAAAAGCAAGCTTAGCTACAATGATGGTAACTTCTATGCTGGTGAACTTTCAACTTCACTATTTGGTCTTGATCTAGCTGGTGGTTATATCGGCTGGAAATCTCAAGATAAAGCTATTTCGGCATTCTCATTTGAAGATCAAGGTGGTCTAATAGACGCTGGTGAAGAAGTATTTGATTGGACTTACGCAAAAGGAAAAGGTAGCTTCTTCTATGTAAAAAGTGCATATACTTTTGATAAATTTACTTTTGGCCTAGATTATGTAAAAGGCAACACTAAGATAGCCGGAGTAAATGCAGACGTAAAAGAAAAAATCCAAGAATTTGTACCAAGGTTTGCTTATCAATACAATAAAAAGCTAGCATTTAGTTCATTCTATGCTTTAAAAACTAAAAAAGTTGCTGATGACAAAAAGAACGAAGACATATTCAGATTTGAAGCCAAATACTCATTCTAATATTAGCTCATTAATCAACTTATGATATAATCCCGGGTCG
>NZ_CALACG010000312.1 GCF_937890585.1 uncultured Campylobacter sp. | reverse complement strand
GTAATTTCATCAAATCTCTAGTGCTCAAAATAGGTGCCATATTGGGTGCCATCTACTTAGACACTTCTAGCAATTTTAATAAACCCGTATAAAATTTAGAATATCGTATTTTATGGCTTTATACATCAAAATAAGTCTTAAGAAATACTAGGCAGTTCGATTCTGCCTCTAACCACCATTTCTTTTTAAATCCCGAATTTAGCGATATTTCAAAGTCTTAATATTTAACAAATGCTATTTAATGATCTTTTAAAATAACCTTAGCACAACAAAACATCGTCACTCACCCCATAAAACCAAACGGCAAGGCAAACATATCATCATCTAGCTTTACAGCTCTGTCTCCAGTGTAAAAGACTATGCCCTTATCAAATTTGCTTTGTAAATTTTCTTTTAGATGGTAGATATGTTTAAAGTCATCTTTGCTGATAGTTTTTGGGGCATGCTCCAGCACGCTAAAATAGCTATCAAAGGTCTTATTATCAAGCCCAGACTCTAGGCATAGCTCGTTTTTGTTAAAGATATTGCCTATCTCTTTGGCGTCTGATTCTATATATATTCTTATATATGAGCTAAGCCAGAGATGTTTTGATTTTTCAGAGGTTATCTTTGTGATCTCTGGGTAGCCGCCGTTTATGATCTTTTCATAATATTAAAGTAGTTACTATAAAAATACACAGCAAGCTTTATCTTTCGAGAAAACCAAATGGCCATAATACCTCCACCATATTTCCCAATTTGTTTTTCAATACAAAAACCCAAACAACCAAAGTGGAATTTTATTTCTCACCCCGACTTCAATATCATCTGCTGCTATGAATGAATTTGGCATATCTTTTATCTGCTCAAAGCTCTTTTTAGCTCCGCCTATTTCAAAGATAAATTTATTACCAACCATAAAATCACCAGCTTTGCCAGAGTAAATTTCAGTGATATTTCCAAGTTGATTTGCAAAAAATGTCTCTCTAACATTTCCTATATCTGGACTATTTATGTACATTAAATTTGTATTTTCAAGGTAAATTTTATCCGCCTTATCCATATTTTTTATAGCTAGCTCGTTTTTCATTAAAAGCCTTATAAGCCCAGCACTATCAAGCATAGCAAGATACTCTTTTAGTGTTCTATCGTCTCTTATATCAACAAGTGATTTTAGACTTGAGTAGTTTGGTTGATATGGGACGTTTGTACTTATGGCATGAGTTAAGATCTTTAGCTTTCTTGCCGTGTTGCCGTTTAAATTTGGATATATGCTTAAAAGATCGCTATCTATCGTAGCTTCTATGCTTTGTCTTAGAGTCTGATAAAAGGCCGTATCATTTGGCATATCGTTATAGTATGGGTAGTAACCCACCTTTAGATACTCTCTAAAAAGTTTAATAACTGCTAGATCTTTTTGCTTTAAGGCGTTATTGATATTAACAGCTATCTCCTGATGATTTGTAAGTAAATTTGTAAGCTCAATAGCTTTTAAATTTATACCATACCTTAGACCTAGATACTCCCTAAAACTCATTCCACTCATCTTATATACTATCGCTCTTCTGCTTAGATCATGAGAGCTTTTTAGCACTTCAAGAGCAGATGAACCAGTAGCTACTATATTTAACTCTTTAAAGTTATCATAGGCAAATTTTAATACAGCAGATATATCTTTGCTTTTATGAATTTCATCTAGGTATAGATGCTTTCCACCATTTAATACAAACTCTCTTATAATCGAGGTTATATCGTTTGATATCTCTATGTCATCTAGGCTTAGGTAAAGACTATCTTTGTTTTTACTAGCCAGCTGAGCTAGTGTAGTTGTTTTACCTATCCCTCTTTGTCCAAGGACAACGATAAGCCTATGGGATAAGTCTTTAGAATCTATAAAGTATCTTTTAAATTTATGGTTATTTAACCTTATAAGGTCATTGCTCTTTAAAAAAAGTTGATCTAGCATATTATCCCTTTATTATGTAATGCAATACAATTATATCATAAAAATATATGGGATAGACTACAAGTATAGTTGATCTTAAAAGCCTAAACGCTTCTTTATTGTAAATGGCTATATACATTTACTTTTATGAAAGAAAGCGAACTTGTTAACAATACTCTTGGGACCATTCTAAAATTTAGGCTCGCCAATATTAAATATCATTACGGAGTTTCTAGTCTTTAAAATCTTGCTCTTACCAGTTTTTACATCTATTTTTGTACTGAACTATTTTAGGCACTAGCAGTGATGCTTTTGTTCTTTCCCTTTCTTTAAAATTTTTTACGATTATAAAAACATCACTCTTTTAATATAATAAAAATAGATTTGCTTTAAATTTTTGTCAAAATATAAGACTACTCAGCGAAATTTAAATACCTTAAAGCAACTTATAAAATAGTTTTTCTTCAAATCACTCCCCAAAACATATTATAAAAATATTTTTGCCATCTTCGTGTTTGTATTTTAGGGTATGGCCGTGCTTTTTAAAAATTTGATTTGCTATGTAAAGTCCAAGTCCAAGTCCAGAATTTGAAGTTTCTACTCTTCTGTTAAACGCCCTATCAAACTCAAGTCTTTCTGGCTCAAGCTCGTCTCCCACGCTGCTTATGTACAGAGCACTTTTATCTATGGTAACGACAACCTTGTCGCTTGAGTATTTTAAGGCATTATCAATCAAATTTTTAACTCCAGTCGCATAAAGCTCAAAATCAACCTCAACAGCGCTTATCTCGTCATCTGCTAGCACCTCTATGCGACTTGTATCTTTTAGTAAAAGCATATCTACCGAGTGATCGACGATGTCTATGACTCGGTGCTTGTTCTTTTTAAGCTCCCACTCGCTCGATACTAGTTTTTCAACCTTGACGACTTCGCCTAGTATCATCTCTAGCCTTATAAAAATTTGTTTTAACCTATCTCCCGCCTTATCGTCTTGTAAAATTTCGGCTATCATATCCGCCATGATACGCCCTTTCATTATCGGGTTGCGAAATTCGTGCAAGATATTGCGTAAAAAGAGTGCCCTAGCCTGTTTTATGGCGTCTATCTTTTGCATAGTCGTGTTAAATTCGCCAGCGATTTGTCCTATTTCGTCGTTTGCCTCTACTTTTATCAGCCTAAATTTATCCTCCTCGCCTGCTCTTCTTATCATATTTTTTAAATTTCTAAGTCTTAGCAATTTTTTCAAAACTACTATAAAAAATGCGGCCATCACGACATTTACTACAAGCCAAAGCACCCAAATGTTATGTGGAGAGATTTCTTCTAAATTTTCTAAAGGTACATCGTTTTTTGCTATCTCATCTTTGCTTGATATATTAAGCCCTGCCGCATCCATAATGCGCGAAAACATTTTTGGATCGATAGAAGAAAATCTAGGCACAAAATAAAACTTTTTGTTATACCTTATCATATCAGCATAGGAGTCGCTAAAAATTTTCTCGCCGCCTATCCTGATCTCATCTGAAGCAAGTTCGCTGTTTTTAAGCCCTATTTGCGCTAGCTGCTTAGCTGCGTTGCCTTTTACTTGTCCTCGTATACGCATACCAAGCATAAAGCGCTGATAGGTAAAGTACTCCGCATCACGCATCTGCCTTTTTGACTCGACAAAAAACGCCAAATTTACCGTAATGAGCGCGGCAAAAAAGAAAAAAGATATGAGTTTGATAATAGATATATTACGCATTGATAAATTTATACCCTATACCGCGTACGGGGTGGATGAAGTGTGGATTTTTAGGGTCGTCACCTATCTTTTGGCGCAAGCGTCCTATGGCCACATCGATGCTTTTTAGCCCACTTTGAAATTTAGCCTGGCCTAAATTTAATAAAATATCCTCTCTTGATACGACTATCCCCTCTTTTTCATAAAGGTAGATAAAGATGTCAAATTCCGCTTTTGTAAGCGCTATGATTTCTCCATTTTTTAAGATAGTGCGTCTTTGTTTATCGATGCAAAAAGTTTTAGAGTCGTTGCCCGCTTGTATCCCTCGGCGAAGTATCGCCCTTAGCCTAAATGCAAGCTCTATTGGCTCATAGGGCTTTGCCATGTAGTCGTCCGCCCCAAGCTCAAAGCCCTTTATCTTATCTAGCGTTTCGCTGCGAGCCGATGAGATGATGATAGGTAGCGACGGGTAGCTATGCCTTACCTGCTTGCACACCTCAAGGCCGTCCATATCAGGCAAACCAAGGTCAAGCACCAACGCATCAAAGGTATTTTTCTCGTTTAAAACTCTAAGTCCCTCAAGCGGGTTTGTGACTATGGCTACGCTTATCTCACTTTTTGCAAGTGCATATTTTAAAAGCTCGGCTAGTTCAAGGTCGTCTTCTATAAGTAAAACTTCTATCATAGTGGTGATTATATCAAATTTTAAATTTTGAAACTAAAAATATTTTTTTAGTTAATGTTACCAAAACCTTACCGTTTTTCGTGAGCCTGCGTGTTATGATTGCGCTCATTGATCCAAGGGGGATGCCATAAAACACAGAGGCTTTGTGTTTTAAAAGGCGTGATTATTCTAGACATATCACTAAATGGCAGAAACTAAAAAGACAAAATTTACATAGCGCGGCATGATCGTAGATGATAATGCGACAAGCCAAGCTTAAAAAGGCGGCATTGTTAAATGCCTAAAAAAGAAATTTAAGGAGTTTAGAGTGAAAACATCTTTTTTAACTATAAGTAAGAGTAAATTTGCTCTTAGTTTGGCTGCGCTTATGGCTATGGCGACCTGTGCTAGTGCGAGCGAAAGCTTGGCAGAGGCTTTGCAAACAAGCACTATAGGCACGACCGTATTTTCATACTACGATATGGACTCAACAGAGTACTTTCCGCCAGCTAGCAGAACAAATAAAATTCGCCAGCACATAGGCGGTTTAGGCGCTGAGCTTAGGTTTTTAACTGACTCATATTATGGCTTTAAGATTGGTCTTACAGCTCAGGGCTTAGTAAATTTTGCTCCGTCAAAGGCTGCAAAAGAGTATTTTGCATACGACTGGAATAGCGAAGGCGTAGCGCTTTCAGAGGCATACTTGGGATATGATAATGAGTATATCGACCTAAAAATCGGTCGTCAGTACTACAACTCAAAATACACAGGCCTCGTGCCACCACTTGTCGCTACAAACACGGACGTGGGTTACAAAGAGGCATTTGAGGGCGTGAGCGCTAGGATAAAGCTTGATAGCATAAATACCGTTATCGGCCTAGCTGATTTTTGGAAATTTGCAGGTAGATCAAGCGCAGTAACAGGCGGTGATCACGGCGCACCAAATTTTAAAGATAGAGTTATCATAGGCGGTTTTGGACCATTTGCTTATAAATTTGACAACATTTTTAACTCATTTGCAACATATAGTGACATCCCAGGCGTCTCGCTCACAGCCGGCTACGCAAATGTATCTGGTCTTGAATACGATGACGCTGCTAACTCAAAAGGCGATATAAATTTCTACTTTGCAGCAGCTGGCTACAAAACGCCTACACTCTTTGAAAACGCGATCGTTGGCATAGACTTTATGTATAAAGGCTCAAGAACAAACGGCACTTTAAAAAAGAATTATGACTTTAACGGCGACTACTATGCAGGTATGATAGGGCTTTATAACGCTTATGGTGCCGACTTTAGATACGCATACTCAACCGTTAGCAAAAACCAGATGTCACTTCAGGGCATAGGAAACGACGTTGGCTCATTTACAGCCACTCCGATCTATGGTCCGTTTTTATTTATGAATTTTGCCGGTATGAATTTACATAAATTTAGCGCAGGCTACGACCTTAGCAACGTAGGCGTCGAGGGTCTTAGAGTAGATGCTGACTACTGGTATGGCAAACAGCATAACGGCAGCAACGTCAGATCAGGTGGCCTTCATGGTCAAGCGCCTGGCACAAGAATAGATGTAAAGGGCTGGGACGTGCAGGTAACCTACAAAGTCCCTGCGCTCAAGGGTCTAAAACTGTCAGCTATCTATGAAACATTAGATAGAAAGCTAAAGTATACAAACGGCGACTCTAATGGCAAGACAAGAGATGAAGAGCTTTGGCTAAGAGCCACTTACGACTTTGACATATTAAAATAAACTTAAAGCAAGGAGTATAAAATGGTAGAAAATAACGAACTATCACGCCGCTCGTTTTTAAAGCGCAGTGGCGCACTCACACTTGGCTCAGTTGCGGCAGGATCAGCGCTGCTAACAGGCTGTGATAACCCAAACAATCACCTCATCCATCCTAAAGATGAGGTCGCCGAGGCACCTGATGTGCCAAAATGGCTAGGTGTTGAGCCCGAAATTTCAGATAAAGATATAAAAGAGACGCTTGAAACCGACGTGCTTATCATCGGTGCCGGCGTTTCAGGACTTCACGCTGCACGCGCTGCTACTGAAAAAGGTGCAAGGGTTATCGTCCTAGAAAAAGCCGGTCGCTTTCAGGTTAGAAGCGGTCAGTACGGCACTTTAGGCAATAAATTTCAAAGAGAGCTTGGCATCAAGTACGACAAACACGCAGCTATCAACGAACACTTAAAGCAGATGGGATACCGCGCCGATCAGCGTGTGTGGAACTACTGGGCAGATCACAGCGGCGAGGACTTTGACTGGATGATAGAGCTTGCTCCTGCGATAAATTTTATGAGAGAGACCGATACGCAGCTTGATAGAAGCAAGATAAATTTAATGCTTATGCACTATCCACTCCCAGCAGCATATGACCCGAGTAAAGAAAACAGCCCAAGCTACCCAACCGTTATGACCTTTTTGCCTAGTCAGGAGCCGATGATGGAGCTAGTTTATGAAAAGTCTATAAAACAAGGTGCAAAGTATATCTTTAAAACTCGTGCAAAAAAACTACTCCGCGATAAAGCAACTGGCAAGATGCAAGGAGCGATCGCGCAAAATATGGCTGATGGCTCATATATCAAGATAAATGCGAAATCAGTGATACTAGCTACAGGGGACTATATGAATGATCACGAAATGGTAAAGACATTTGTGCCATGGGTGGCAAATTTCTTCTGTCCTTTTCCAAATAGGGACTATAAAAATAACCCTACAAATACCGGTGACGGACACAAGCTTGGCACATGGATAGGCGCAAAGCTAGAAGATGGACCTCATGCACCAGTCGCTCACACACTTGGCGGACCGCTTGGTGTTGATGCATTTTTACTAACAAATGCAAATGGAGAGCGCTTTACAAATGAAGATCTAAGTGGTCAGCAAGTCACCCAACCACTCTCTCGCCAACCAGGAGGCTTTGGCTGGCAGGTATTTGACTCTAAATTTCCAGAGCAAGTCGGCCTCATGGGCGTATCGCACGGTAGCGTAAATCACTGCGTCGCACCAGAGGACAATCCAAAGCTTCCGCCTGACTGCCAATGGGCGATAGGCAAAACATCTTATATATCGGTAAAAGATCTTGAAGCAATGCCTGATGTCATAAAAGCAAACAGCATAGAAGAACTTGCCGGTATGCTATACCCTAATAATCAAAAGGCACAAACGCAGTTTTTAGCAACTATAAAACGCTACAACGAGCTATGTGACAAAGGTCACGATGATGACTTTGGTAAGACTGCAAAGAGGATGTTCCCGGTTCGTCACGCGCCGTTTTATGCCGGCAAAATGGGTGTGGGTGCTAGCTTAGTCGTCATGGGAGGCTTTACCGTTGAGCCAAGCACTGCAAACGTACTAGATACCGACTATAACGAAATTTCAGGACTCTACGCCTGCGGTAATGTTATGGGCGGACGCTTTTTGGGAGATTATCCAGTAGTTTTAGCCGGCACTAGCCACGGAACATGCTTATGCTACGGACGCTTAGCAGGCTATCAGGCTGCGGCAAACGCAAAAGGAGTACAAGCATGAGCAATAGAAAAAAATATACGATAATAGGACTAATAGTAGCCGCTATCGTGGGCTTTATAGCGTTTCATCAGATAGAGGCCGCTAGCCACAAGGCTGAATTTTGTATCTTGTGTCACAACATGCAGCCAGAGTACGACTCTTACACAAAAGGAAATTTACTAGCCAAAAAGCATAACGACGCAAACGTAACATGCCACGACTGCCATACGCCAACTATAGGCGAGCAGCTAAATGAGGTCAGGATGTATGCGATGGGCGATTTTGAGATGCCAACAAAACAAAGAGGATTTACAAATGAGCAGTGCACCAGCTGTCATAAGATAGATGAGATCAGGAAAAAGACCGCACACTACGGCCTATCTAATCCACACGAAGGCACTCACAATAAAGACAATGAGATGCTTCAGTGTCAGTCATGCCACGCCGTGCATCATCCGCAAAAGCTAAATACTTGCATGTCTTGCCACCCGATAGACTGGAAGGTAGATAGCAGCTGGAAGATGTATCCTCCTACTAAAAAATAATCTCTCATCCGTCTCATCTGGGGCGGATCTTTCTTTTTAAATTTGTTTTTTGGTGTAAAGGACGCCATAAACGCTCTTTTTACAGGAATCGACGGCTATTTTGCAAGAATATCTTACAAACATAAATTTTAGCCACATGACATCAGAATCGAATTTGCACTAGTGTGGAATGATAAATGCCACAACAAAGTCTTTTAGTTTGATGACGCATATCGTCTTTAACCCCACCAAAATACCTTTCCGCTCATTATCACTATCTACGATCCAGCGTGTGGAAGTGGCGGAATGCTAACCAAGTCTCAAAATTCATCAAAGACGAAAACGGCGAGGTAAAAGCTTAGAAGAGCCGATAAAATGGTGCTTGACAAATAATGTAGTTTTTATATTTGCTGATACCTCAGAAGATATTGAGAGTTCTAGTAATTTTACTTATTTAAATAGAGAAGCAGGAAAAAATAGTAGAATACATAGAAAATGAAATATCCAAAATCGATAAATTAATAAATTTAGAACAAGAGTATATAAAAAAATTAAAAGAGCATAAAGCATCGATAATCGATAGCGTAGTAACAGGCAAAGTAAAGGTATAAAAATGAGTGAAAATTTAATCAATGATTCGACAAAAACATTTAAACCTATAATTTATCAATTCCTAGTTGCATTAGAAAAGTGTTTTCAAATGCAATATGGCGAATCGATTTGGATTGAAAAATATGGTGATGTCACGAGTTCAAGTGGGGTACAAATCGAGGTTAAAGATCATCAAAAGAATTTAACGGATTTAGATCATAACGTTTGGAAAACTTTGAAAAATTGGCTAGATGATAATTTTGATGCAACTAAGTACAAAAATTTGATTTTATTAACAACACAAACAATCAGCAAATCTTCAAAATTTATTGACTGGAATACTAAAAATAAAGACGAAAAATATCAAATACTAAATTTAATAGCAAAAGAATTTAATAAACAAAAAGAGAAATCGGATTTGACACAAAAGCTATTAAATGATGTTTTAAATTCTAATAAAAGTAATAAATTATTAGAAATTTTAGATAAATTTACAATTCAAAGCAAGGCTGATAATGATGAAATTTTGTATAAAAAGATAAAAGAAACTAGAACGGATGGAATTTTAGAAGAAAAAAAGGATGAATATTTAGATTCTCTTATTGGCTATATAATTAATCCTGCAATGACATCTAGCGGATGGGAGATAAAAAACAAAGAGTTCAGACAAAAAACCAAATCCTTAATAGAAACATATACCTCAACAACTAAAATTTTTCCAAAAATAGAAACTCCTTCAATAACAGATGATATTATAAAAGAGCATCAGTCTTATTTATTTGTGCAAAAAATAGAAGATATTGATTATTTTGAAGTTAAAAGCGAAGCAATAAGTGATTTTATATATTCTAGGACAATACTTAACGAGGAGCTAAAAAACTATGAAATATCACGAAAAGAGTATAAGCATTATGAAGATGAACTTCTTAAAAGTTTTCAAGCAAAACGTAGGAATGCTTTGCTCAATGTGAATTCTAGCAATCGTATCAATAAGTCCAAAAAACTTTATAATGATACAATAGGCGAAGCGGCATCTAATTTTTATAATTTTAATGATACGCCAAAATCCTATCGAAATGGTATTTTGCATGAGCTAGCAAACGACAGCGATAATCCAAGCAATATCGTCTGGAAACTAGAGGTGAGTGATGAGTAAATATGCAGATAGTGTTTATAAGATCAACAATAATATATTTGTTTTTACACCATTGTTTGTGGCTTTTTATAAAAATTTAAAGCCAAATCCTAAAAATTTATTATTATCGTATTTAGTTTTACCATTGGTCTTACACAAAACCAGCCAGGAGAAAATTAAAAATTCGAAAACAACAAGTAGTATTTTTACTTTTTTAGATAGCAAAGATAAAAACAAAAGAGAAAATGTTTATGGATTGCCCAAAAGAGTTCAAGATTACAAAGAGATTACAGATCAATGCATTTTATATGCCATTAAAAATAAATGGTTGAAATTAAATGATGATTTATCGGTGGCTTTTTTAAAAGAACAACAAAATAGCATATCGAGTTTAAATAGTGCTTTTAAGGCATCTTCTAAGCTTTGTAATATTTTTAAAAATTTGGATGTGGTTTCTATTTATAAACAATTGGGGGTTAAAGAGCTGTGAAAAGTTACGTCAAATATATTGGGCTAATTGATAAGAAAGATAAAATACATAGTGTTCAATTTACTGCAGGTGTAAATATAATTACTGGCAAATCTTCAACTGGTAAAAGCGCAATTATTGAGATATTTGATTATTGTATGGGAAGTAGTGAATTTAACATTCCATCTGGAGTTATTACGGATAATGCAGATATATATTTTGTAATTCTATCAATTAAAGAAACATTTTTAGTTTTGGCTAGAAAAGAAAATGATAAAAAAATATTTTTAAAAGAAGAATCAAATTTGCCAGATATAAAAATGCTTAACAAGGAGTATTTTGATAATAAATTTTTTATATCAAATAGTGATTTTAAAGTAAATTTAGGACATTATTTTGGACTCGATATAAATGATATAGATGAAGATAAAAGCGTGTCGCAATACACAGGACAAAAGAAGGGTCGACCATCTGTAAGAAATATTATTCCTTATCTAATTCAACACCAAAACTTAATAGCAAATAAGCATTCGTTATTTTATAGATTTGATGAAAATGAAAAGCGAGAACAAACTATCGATCAGTTTAAAATTTTTGCAGGATTTGTTACTCAAGAATATTATATATTAAAACAAAATTTGGCTAATAGCGAAAAACAATTAAAAAAATTAGAGAATGAAGAAAAATCTATAAAAAATCAAATGGAATTTAATAGAAAAAGGATTGACAGCCTATTACTGGAATATGAAGTAATTAGCGGAAATAAACTTTTTGAAGAAGCTTCAAATATTATTCTTTCTAATCCAGCAAATTATATAGATAAGCTTGTCGCTAAAGACATATCCATTAATGAAAATAATGATGAGTCTGTTGAAAAAATACTATCTTTAGAAAAAGAATACAACAAACTATTATCACAAAAAAGAAAGTTAAATTATAAATATAAAAATATTAATTCTTCAATAGACTATGCTAAAAAATATAAAGAAGAATTATTAAACAATCAAGTTATAGCCGAAGCTAGTATCAATGTCGCAACATGCCCATTTTGCACACAAGAGACAAATGTTATTGCTAATGAAGCAAATCAATTAGAAAAAGCTATAGAATGGCTAAATATTGAACTTAGAAAATCCCCATATTTATTAGACTCATTTGAAAGCGACAAAAATAATATCAAAGAAAAAATATCAATTATAGATGAAGAAATTGAAAGCATTAAAAATGAAATTGAACAATTAAAAAATATAAC
>NZ_CALACG010000311.1 GCF_937890585.1 uncultured Campylobacter sp. | reverse complement strand
GTTTGTCTCTATCACATCTTTTGGCGCATTTGCCACGAAATTTTGGTTATTTAGCATGCCTGAGAGTTTGGCTATCTCTTTTTCAAGCTTTGTCTTTTGAGACCTTAGCCTTGTGATGATACCGCTCATATCAAGCCCTTCAAGCGGGACAAATGCCTCTAAATTTTCGCTCACATCTCTTATTGAGTTTTCTATTTTTTCATCTACAAAGCCGATCTCTTCGCATTTTGCAAGCAGTTTGATATACTCTTTTACCTCGTCAAGGTCTATTTTTTCATTAAATTTAACAAAGGCTTTTGCGATCTTTGAGTTGCCAAGATCGATAGTAGCTTTTGCACGGCGAATAGCGACGATCGCCTCGATAACTAGCTCAAATTTCTTCTCAACCTCTAAATTTCGCTCTTTTACCTCTGGATAGTTCATCACCATTATTGACTTTGCATTTTCAAGCTGTGTGCCGCTAAGCTCTTGAAATAGATACTCTGAGAGAAACGGCATGAAAGGATTTAGTAGTTTCATCGCCTCTTTAAATATGCTTCCAAGCTCTTTTACACTCGCTTTATCAGCCTTACTAAGCTCGATGCCCCAGTCGCAAAACTCATCCCAAAGGAATTTATAAAGTGTGTTTGCAGCGTCATTAAAGCGGTATGCGTCGATGTTTTCACGCACCTCTCTCACGCACTCATTAAAGCGGCTATTCATATAAATTCCAAGCTTTGTTTCAAGCTTGATATCCTCTAAATTTGGGAATTTACTCTCATTTAGCATTAGATATTTACTAGCGTTATAAAGCTTGTTGGTGAAATTTCTTACCTGCTTCATCTTGGCGTCGCTTAGCTTGATATCACGTCCTTGAACGGCTAGAAGAGTTAGTGTAAAGCGCAATATATCGGCACTATACTCATTTATGCTATCAAGTGGGTCGATGACGTTACCAAGGCTTTTACTCATCTTTCTGCCAAACTCATCTTTTACAAGCGCGTGTAGGTAGATGTCGTCAAACGGCAGCTTGCCAAGGGCATTTTCACCCTGAAACATCATCCTAGCAACCCAGAAAAATAATATATCAAAGCCAGTTATGAGGAGGTTGTTTGGATAAAACTCAGCCAAATCGCCTTCAAACCATTTTTCATTTTTTAGCTCATTTTCATTGCCCCAGCCAAGCGTGCTAAATGGCCAAAGACCAGAGCTAAACCACGTATCTAGCACGTCTGGGTCTTGGTGGAAATTTTTACTTTTACACTTTTTGCACTCGCATGGCTCTCCCTCGTCAGCCCACATATGACCGCAATCATCGCAGTAAAATACTGGAATTTGATGTCCCCACCAAAGCTGGCGTGAGATACACCAGTCTCTTAGCTCTCTCATCCACGCATTAAAGCTGTTTATCCAGTGTGGCGGGTAAAATTTAGCAAGACCCTCTGATACTTTTTGTATCGCTTCGTCTGCGATCTCTTTTTTGACAAACCACTGCTTTGAGATATATGGCTCGACGACGTTTTTGCAGCGGTAGCAGTAACCTACTTGGTTTTCGTAGTCTTCTATCTTTTCAACATTGCCAAGTTTTTCAAGCTCGGCCACTACGATATCTCTAGCCTCAAGCCTCTCAAGACCTGCAAATTTATCGCACTTGTCATTTAAAATGCCCTTTTCGTCAAATACAGTGATAAACTCAAGGTCGTGCCTTTTGCCAACCTCGTAGTCGTTTTGATCGTGCGCAGGCGTGACCTTAACAAGGCCTGTTCCAAACTCCATATCGACGTGCTCGTCCGCGATGATCTCGATCTCTCTATTTATGATAGGTAGCACCACTTTTTTGCCGATTAAATTTTTATAGCGCTCGTCGTTTGGATTTACCATTACGGCCGTGTCACCGAAGTATGTTTCAGGACGAGTTGTAGCCACAACAACAAATTCGCTTGGCTTATCTGCAAAGTAGTATCTCAAATGATAAAGCTTGCCTTTATTTCCTTTGTGTTCGACCTCGATGTCAGAGAGTGCGCCGTCGTGCGTACACCAGTTTATCATGTAGTTTTTCTGGACAATTAGCCCTTTGTCGTATAAATTTACAAAGGCTTTTTTCACAGCTTTTCTTAAGCCCTCATCCATAGTAAATCTCTGGCGTGACCAAGCCGGAGTGATGCCTAGTTTTCGCATTTGATGAACGATCATACCGCCACTTTTTTCCTTCCACTCCCACACTTTTTCTACAAATTTCTCACGGCCAAGCTCTTCTTTTTTGATCCCTTGAGCCAAAAGCTGCTTTTCAACGACGTTTTGAGTAGCGATACCAGCGTGGTCGAGGCCTGGCTGCCAAAGTGTCTTGTAGCCGTCCATCCTCTTGTAGCGAGTCATGATATCTTGAAGTGTGAAGGTTAGGGCGTGTCCGATGTGAAGCGAGCCAGTCACGTTTGGAGGTGGCATCATAATGCAAAATTTACGTCCATCTTTTTGGATATCTTTGTTTGCGTCTATCTCGAAATATCCGCGTTCTTCCCAAATTTTATAAAATTTGTCTTCTATCTCTTTTGCATTGTAAAATTCTGCCACTTTTATCTCCTCAGTTTCGTTTAAAAAATACTTAATGTTATCTAAAATTTGTTTAAAAAAATCTTTGCAAAAGTAGGGAAATATGGGCTTGGGGCGGTTAAACGCCCCAGAGTTTAAATAGCTATTTAACGTTAAAGCTTCTCACGGCTAGGTCGTAGTCGTTTTGTCTTTCGTTGTACATATTTTCGGTTGTGACTGCACCAAGCGAGCATTTACCGCCAAGTCTTACTCTATAAGGTGTGTAAAGCACGGCGTCTTTTTCGTCGTTACTTAGCGTGTAAAAGCTTAACACGCGGTCATCTTTTATGCTTTTATACTCAACTTGCAAGCTGTTTTTTAAGCTCTTGCTAAAGTTACTTAAATTTTCATTTATCGGCTCAAAGCAACTACTTACGATCTCGTTGATAACGCCGTTTTTAACCATTGTTTTTGAGCTTATCACCACTTTTGAGTAGATGACGTCATTTACTTTTAGGCTGTCAAGACCTAGCTCTTTGCCTTTTTCATCGACAAAGACGCGGTAGATGTCAAGCTCTTTTGGCTCTATTTTATGCTTGATCTCAAGTGGCACATAAGCGTAGCTTAAGATAGTTGCGTAGAGCTTGTTTGAGCCTAGTGGTGTAATAGTGAAATTTCCATCCTTTGTCGTAAAAGAGGTGCTTAAAAGGCCGTCAAATTCTTTATTTTCGCCGTTGTAGCTAAGCTTAAATTTATTATTTTTCTCGCCGTTATCTTTGCCAAAGTATGCATTTAGCGCTCTTAGCGTAAATGCACGCTCTTGCGTTGAGCTTAGCTCATTTAAATTTACTATCAAGAAATTTGCAAGATCATCTGAGTAGTCGTCTTTCTCAAAGTATTTTGCGTGCAAGTATAAGATAAAGGCGTTATCTCTTACTTTTGAGCTAAAATCAGATGCATTTTCTTCGCTTGTTTTAGCATTTTTGATATCTTTTAGCGCGACCTTTGCCTCGTCATTTAGGCCGTTTAGCTTTAGAGCTGCTGCCATTAGGTATTTACTTAGTGCTGTTTTATTGTAGGCTTTGTCGTCGTAAATTTTATTTAAGATCGATCTGTCAGCCATATTTGCACGTGAGCTTACATAAAGAGCGTAAAGTGCCTCAAGGTCGTTATTTGCGTATTTTAAGAGAGAGTTTAGCGCATTTTGTTTGACGCCTTTGCTTACCTCATATCCAGCCTCGCTAAGATCAAGTAAAACATCAGTTGCAAAGATGCTTGCAAATGCATTTGTCTCGCCTAGATCGCTCCAGTAGCCAAAGCTGCCGTCTGGTTTTTGCATCTTAACTAACTCATCTATGCCGCTAACGATAAATCTCTTTTGATCCCCTTTTTCAAGCTCATCTTTTGGTTTTAAATTTAAAAGTGCAAGCAGTCTTGAGCTCCTTTGTTCCGCGCATCCGTAAGGATACTCTACTAAATTCTTTGAAGCTGCTAAAAGCACGCTTGAGACCGAGCTTGACGCATCAACACTCACATCGTGATAGCCTTTTGGAAGTGAAATTTTACTCTCTTTGCCAAAGACGCTACTTTTTGCGTAGGTGCTGATCGTATAAGGGCTAACGACATCTAGTAAATTTTGAAGCGTTTTTGAGCCATTTTTGTCGCTTATTGTGACATTGTATTCGCCAGCACCTGTTTCAAGGGCTGAAATTTTAAGCACAAACGCCTTGTTTTCAAGCGGCTTAAGGTTGGCTTTTTCTTGCGTTTTGATGTTTAAATTTTTGCTTGTTACGATGTTTATAGTAAGGTTTTTGTCCGTATTTGTTGTATTTATAAGCCTTAAATTTGCGCTTAATTCATCGCCTTTTAAAAGATAAACTAAAGCGCTTGGCTTAATGATCACATCATCTTTTACTTTTATCTCGCTATTTACGGCGTTCATTGCAGTTGCGTCATTTGCCACAGCATCTACTCTAACAGCGCCGTTAAAGCCATTTGGCGTTTTAAATTCGTATGAAATTTCGCCTTTGTCGTCCGCTTGAAGGCTCACTAAATTTGCATAAGTTTTTACATTTTTGCTATCAACTGGGCTTGCGTGTTTTGCCATTTTCGCCGCCACAGCCATCGCCGCGGCATCACCGCCAAAGCTTAGCGTTTTGCCCTCGACCTTGTAGTTTGTGAGCATATTGTAAATGTCGTAGTCAAAGATGCCATCAGGTAAAATTTTGTCAAAAAACTTAAGCGGATCGGCTGGTTTTTGCGATGTGATATCAAGCACGCCAACATCTGTGATAAATAAATTCAGATAAGCTTTTGGCTTTGTTTTTAGTGAAATTTTGATATTTTCATCGCTCTTTGCGCTTTTTGGCGCTTCTAAGCTAAGTTCTATCTTTCTTGAAGATTTATCGCCGTTTGCATAGACCTTGCCGTAGGTTCTAAACGGAGTTAGCCCAGCGTCAGTCATGCGGTAGATATTTGCACTCACGTAAAGGCCGTTAAAGTCAAAGTCAAGTTTAAATTTAACGTTTGCTGAGTTGTTTTTGATCTTGACGACCTTGTAGGCTTTGACACCTGCATCTTCAAGCGTGACAAGCGCGATGCCTTCTCTTATGGCTGAGCTTATGTCTGCGCTTAGCTCGTCGCCTTTTTTATAGACGCTTTTGTTTAGTTTTATCTGAGACTTGCTAAGCTCTTTTGTAGGGGCTAGAGTTGAGTAGTTGTAGCCGCTTACATCGATGTCTAGGCTCGTGCTCGCACCACTTACTAA
>NZ_CALACG010000310.1 GCF_937890585.1 uncultured Campylobacter sp. | reverse complement strand
GGATTAGAGAGGATTAAATTTCGTCCGCGATCTCTTTTAACGCCCTAAAAGAGTCAAGCTGCGCCCTTTCATCAAAAATAAAGCTTTGAGCCATAATCTCATCGACTTCAAGTCTATTTTGAAACTCTAAAATTTGCTCTTTAACGCTTTGCTTTGAGCCTATAAAAGAGCACGCCATCATCTCTTCAGTGACGCTTCTTTCTCTATTTTTTAGCTCTATTTGCCTAAAGTCGATCGGTCCAAAATGCGGAGCCTGTGCGCCTGCCTTGCCACTTATGGCAAAGACTTCGTCGTTATCTTTTTTTGGCGGCTGCAAATACTCTTTTTCGCCAGTTACTACGTTTAAGAAAAATTGCGTTTGCGTGGTTGCCAAACTCTTTGCTAGCTCGTCACTTTGGGCTATTATCACATTTGCTCCTGCGATGACATAGGGCGCTTTTAAAAAGGGCGATGGTTTGAAATTTTGACGATAAATTTCTACTGCTTTTTCTAGCGCACGTGGTGCAAAGTGCGACGCAAAGGCGTAAGGCAGACCAAACTCAGCCGCCACGTATGCGCTATATATGCTTGATCCAAGTATGTAAATAGGTGGAAAATTTTGAACTTTTGGATAGGCTTTTACGGCTCTTTTGGCGTTAAAATAGTCCATTAATTCGTTTATTTGCATATCAAATTCTATCTCTCTGGCACCGCGTCTAAGCACTGCAGCCGTCTCTTGGTCAGTCCCTGGAGCTCTGCCTAGCCCAAGATCGACGCGGTTTGGAAATAGCGTCTCAAGAGTGGCGTACTGCTCGGCGATGGAGTAGGGGCTGTGGTTTGGTAGCATCACGCCGCCAGAGCCCACACGCAAGCTTTTTGTGTGCTCTAAGATGTGTGCGATGATGAGCTGCGTGGCTGAGCTAGCTAAATTTTGCATATTGTGATGCTCTGCGACCCAGTAGCGATTTATGCCGATATCCTCGGCAAATTTAGCCAGTCTAATGGCCGCATTTATCGCATCTTTTGCATCACCGCCTTGTTTTATCGGTAGTAAATTTAAGATTGAGACATTCATTTTTATCCTTTTTTTGTAGATGAGGGATTATAAAGATTAAATTTAAAATAG
>NZ_CALACG010000309.1 GCF_937890585.1 uncultured Campylobacter sp. | reverse complement strand
ACTTTAGCAAATAAAATTTATAAGTTTTTTTATCCGAAAGATAAAGACACCCAAGATGACGAAAATTATTTTTAGTTATTATAAACGCCCTACTTTTAGGGCTTTTATGTTTAATACATATTAAAATCCTTTAAATTTTTACCCTCAAATCATAGTTTTTGTATATACGACTAAAAATATTTTTCGTTGCCTTATCTTTTTAAAACTCGCATAATTCTCACATCAAATCAATTTAAGCATATCAAGCTTGCAAGCATTTAGGCTTAACCATTTGAGAAAAATTACATATAAAAGGATTAAAAATGCAAAACAAAGCACTACTAAGCTCAAAAGAAACAGCAGAGCTTTTAGGCGTGGGAGTATCAACACTTTACAGATACAAGAAATTAAGCGATTTTCCGAAACCTATCTTTTTTACAAATGTTACAAAACGCTTTAAAAGAGATGAGATAGAAGCCTTTATTAACAAAAGACAAAACGAGGGCAGACCATTACCACAAGGGGGCGAAAGATGAAGCCCCTAAAACCAAAATATGACGATATGAGCGAAGAGGATTTTTACTTAGGCTTTATGCTAATAGTAAAAGAGCGTAACCCTAGCCTATCAAAAGCCATAAGCAACGACGAGATAAGCGAACAAACAAAGCAGGCGTTAGATGTAGCCCTTAGCTTTTACGATACATCGCTACAACTAGCAGGGGGCTTAAACAAACTAAAGGACAAAAACAAAAAGCTAATAAACGGCTTTTTTAAACAGCGCAAGAAAGGATAAAAAGATGAAACTTCAAATAACAACAGCTGGCAAAGGCGGAGCGATTATCGCTATTGAACCTAAAAAACTAAAAGAATTTACTAGCCATTTAAGAGCTTACGGCGTTTTGAGTGTGAAAGAAGCACCACAAGGGCTAATAAATATGGCTTACGACCTATTTTACATTAACAAAAACCCAAGAAAGCAGGTAAGAGAACTAACAGAACAAGGATGCAACGATGAAAGCAATAGTAGCATTTAATGATCTAAATTTAGAGATTTTAGAATATGGCGATACGTGGAGCTTATCTAATAAGCAAGTCTCAGACGGATTTGGCGTTAGCGAAAGCACCGTAAGAGAACAAAAGAGGACGGGCGAATACGTCGAGGGCGTGCATTTCTATCTGTCAGAAAATCTGACAGGTAACGCAAAGCAAACTTTTTGGACTAAAAAGGGCGTTATTACTTTGGGCTTTAAATTGCGCGAAACTCCACAGACGATTTTATTTCGAGACTGGGCGAGCGATTTTATCCTAAACAGCAGTAACCGCCCTTTGGATATTCAAAACGTCTTAGCAGACCCGCGCGTATTCGCACAACTGGCATTAAGATACGCAGACGAACAAGACAAAAACAAACAGCTAAAGCATAGGATAGAAGCTGACGCGCCTTATGTAGATTTCGCGCGAGCCGTTGAGGTTAGCAAGGGCGATATTAAAATAGGTGAATATGCGAAAATCCTTTGCAATAAAGATAAGAGCATAGACACGGGCGAGATACGCTTATTCGCTCTAATGCGCGAGCTGGGAATTTTGATGTCTAATAACGAACCTTTGCAAAAATATCTAAATATGGGCTATTTTAGGCGCAAACCGCAGACATTTACGAAGCCAAACGGCGAGCGAGGGCTAAGCCTCATCACTCTAATAACGCCAAAAGGTCAAGTAAAGTTAGCTAAAAAGCTAATCGAGGCTATAAAAGCTAAAAATACGCCTCGAATAAAGAGTTAATTAAAGAATTTTAGGGGCGGTCAAGCCGAGCAAGTTTAGCCGCCCTTTATTTAAAAGTTAATTTCAATGGATATTTTAGCAGAAGTTGAGAGCATTATCAACCCAGCCGAGAGTGGAATTCACATAGACACGATAAGGGCTACATTTTTCAAAAAAGCTATTACGCAAAAGACCCATAAAAAAAATTGATCTTTTAAAAAGCATAGCAAAGGCTTATGGCAAAAAATGGCAAAAGCTGGATAAGCAGACAGCAAAAGCCGTCAAGATAGAACGCCGTTTTGAGTTTCGAGATTATGAAATAGTTAATATTTATGCTCTTAGTGACTTGCCTATTTTTTACGCTACTTTAAAATCGTCAGGCAACGAACCACAAAAGGCGTTATTTGAAGTTTATGGGCTTAGGCAATATAACAAGACACCACCACCCAAAGAGTTAATAGCGGAGCTACTAGGCGTGATAAATAACGTTTCATCGCTTGACCTTTGTTTTGATAAGGATAGCCCCTTTAACCTTGAAGCCTTTTGCGATGAGGTTATTAGTTTTGAAAATACCAAGTATCTAAAAAACAACGATGTATTAACTAGAGTGTATTTTTATGACAAGGCAAAAAAGAATAATCTAAACTTGCCTATCTACCGAGCCGAAGCCGTAGTAAGCATAAATCCCAAAAGCAAAGATAATCCCTTGCCACTCAAGCAAAGGCTAAATTTACAACTCCCCTACGCCCTAGATGAGTTTAAATCCATACTAGACAAGACCACGAAAGAGTAAGACACAATCAAGCCCTACAAGTCAAAAGATAACAAAAGAGAGCTAAGAGCATAACCAGCCGAGATTTTGGCTCGTTACCTCAATGCAAGATGAATTTACTGCCCCTAATTTTTGGGCGAGTGAAGCCCTTATTTTATGCGTTAGCCTATTTTTTGGCTTACGTATCAAAGCCCTTAAACGTGAGCTTTATCCGTCCCCTTAAAATTAAGGACACGATCCGACCCCTAAAAATAGGCTATCCGTCCAACTAGCTCTAACAATGAAACCCAAATAACCCTATTATCAACGCTTGAGCCTTGCAAGTGAAACGTAAAAGCTCCATACGTTAAACGTAGCCAGCTTTAAAAGATGACCTAAGTTTAATTTAGGGCATCGTTTCAGAAAAAACTGGAACGATGACAGCAAGGGGGTGAAAAAAATACCCCCTCCTTACAAAAGGGGGCAGGTTATCCACAAAAAAAAGGAAAACCTAGTAAAAAAATTGATTTCACAAAAAAATGAAAACGGCTTTTAACCTTAAGCCAAAACAGCCCTTTTTTTGCTTGCTTAAGGTTTCATAAAAAAGGATACTGCAGAAAATATCACTCGCTATCATTTTTTTAGCGTTTTTCGTCTATCTTTTAAAATCAAAAATCAAAGCCAGCACCGCAGGGCTAGAGCTTAGCACGCAAGCCACGCACGAGCGAAAATCGCAATTTAAGAAAAGCAACGTATAGTGTGCCCTAGTAAAACTACCCTACAATGACCTTTTTGTTACAAAAAATCTCCCCTTATCCTTAAGTGAAAAAATTAATTATTAAGAGGGCTAAAAATAATCGCGGTCGCGGTTAAAAAAAATCAGGGGTCGGCGGTTAAAAAAACGAGCGAGATAAACCAAAGTGGCAAAACTAGAAAGAGCGTAAAAGCCCTATTCTAAGCGTAATTTTGAGCTGGGTGAGTTAAATTCATACAGCTTAAAGGGGGTCAGTTGTGATGACACCCTAGAGGGTAATAAGTTAAATTTAGGTAGCTTTAGATGATGTCACAGCTGACACCCTAGAGGGTGACACGTGTAACGTTACATGTAACGGACGAACTCGTTACAAATAATATTAATCCTCTTGGTTTTCAGTGTAGGGCTTGACTACCTCAACGATTTTATCCATATCAAGCGACTTAATGTAATTTTCAAGCCAGCTTTTTACCCAATACGGATAACCTCGCCCATTAGTCCCCCAACTATTTACACCTTGATAGCTTGTTTCTAAAATTTCTGCTAATTGTTTTTTATTAAGCCCTGCACGTTTCATGAGCTCGTTAAATTCATCTCTATCCATTTTTAACCCTTTAAAAAATATGCGTTAGCATATTAAATAACTAATTAAAAAATGCTTATGTATATTTTATTAAGTTTATTTTAAAGTGCATAAGCATATAATTTATAAAATATTTTAATGCTAATGCATATTTAAAGGAGTAAGAAAGATGTTAATTTTAACCAACCCAAACCAAACACCAAGCAAGGAGAAATACAACAAGTTAATCAAAATGACAGCTGGCAACGTAGAGCTAACCGATGAGGTGCTTTATTGTGTCGGATATGATATTTTTTGCAGCAATATTGTCGCCTTAAAAGAGATAGAGAGCAAGCGAGAAACTATCCAGGAGCTAAAAGCAAAGTGTGAGAAACTGACTATCTATTACGTAGCCTTGTGCGATGAAATCGACGAGCTAAAAAGAGAAAACGCAGAGCTAAAAAACAAACTATCACTAAAGGAGCAAAAATGAAGTTAGTTTTTAACGAAATCAATAAGAATTTTGAGTTAGGCATTGAAATAACTTGCGTATTAGGACAAGTATCAACGTTAATGCTGGCACTAGCAAATAAACACGAGAGTATTGACGACAAGGAGAGGCTAAACGCTACTTATCTACTAAGTGGCATTTTGCTCGATATTGCCTCAACGCTTGATGATTATGCACTAAAAGACACAAAAGCGACTAAGGAGCAAAGAAAATGACGGCCAAGAGATACGTAAGACTATACGAGCTTGAAAAGGCTCGAAGCTTTGATGAGCTAATAAGCACACTAGAGCAAAGCGAAAACCTCAGCAA
The DNA here is from genome assembly GCF_937890585.1 of uncultured Campylobacter sp. GTDB lineage: Bacteria > Campylobacterota > Campylobacteria > Campylobacterales > Campylobacteraceae > Campylobacter_A. The sequence continues at coordinate 9,674 of NZ_CALACG010000309.1, read as the reverse complement.
AAGAAAAGCCATTTATCAAGCAGGTGCTAAGGCGTGGCTATTCGTAGATTATTACATTAACGAGCTAAGGCACGCAGAAGCACAATTGAAGCACTTAAAAAGACAGCTTGACCGCCTAAGCCCTAGCGATAAAAGCAAAGAGGACTTTAACAAAAATAATCCCCTAGAAGCCAAAGGGATTTTTAAATGGCATAAGCCCTTAAAAGGTGCGAGCTTACAAAACGATATGCAAGCAAGCTAATATAATCTAAGGGGGCGAGGCTAGCCCCTATTTACTCCACGAGAGGATAAACAGCCTTTTTCGTAAAATACTGAAAAAATCAAAAAGGCTAAATCAATGCTACCAAAAGAGTTAAACACGCTAGAAACCTTTTTCAAAATCCTTGATAAGTTTTACCCAGACTGGGAGAAGCGAGCAGACGATTATTACTTAACCGAAATAGCCTTTTTAATCCTAAAAGTATTTAACAGCCCATACACGGACGAAACTATTATTAACAATTTACGAGTTATGAACGTAAGTAAATACGATAAAGAGCTAGCCAAAATTTACGCTTTGCCGCTAGAGGCTTACAAGTGGATTATGACAAATAGAATGAAGCCAGACAGAGCAAAGGCGAGCGTAAAACGATATGTAAAAAATGCGATACAAAATCCAAATTGCGAATACGAAAAATCCATTTTGCAAAAATGCGAAATGGAGCAAGTTAAAATGCAAAAAAACGATGTATAAAGGAGCAACAATGGCAAAAGTAACAGACAAGATTAGAGAAAAAATATTAGCGGATTTTCATACTGGATTTTTTTCGATTAGGCAAATAGCAGAAAGGGCAGGAGTCAGCCACGTGGCAGTGCATAAGATAGTTAAGGGCTTAACACCAAAATTTAAAGAAAAAATTAACGCCGAAGTAGCCTTTAAAGCGGAGTTAGCAGACGAAAATTTACAACAAATTAACAGCGTAAATGAGGTAATAAGTGAGGCTACAAAACACCTTATCTTTTTTCAAAATGCAGCATTAACAAATCAAAAAAGAGCTAATGAAATGCTAAAAACCGCCAAAACAATAGGCGATATTGAAGCTCATAGCAGGATAACCGCGCGCAATAAAGAGACCATACTAGGCAAAGAGCCACAAACGATTATTAACAATAACAATACACAGCAAAACCAAAAGCCAGAGCTAGATTTATCAGGGTTAAGTAATGATGAACTCGAAACACTTGACGCAATACTCTCAAAAGCAAATTAAAAACGAGCTGGCAAGACGTAGCCTAATCCGTTTTGTAACTGAGATTAACCCTAACTATCAGGTCGGCTGGTTTAACAAAGAAATTGCAAATAAGCTAGAGCGATTTTATCTTAACGTAATGGAGGGTAAGCAACCTCGCCTAATGATATTTGCTCCGCCTAGAAGTGGTAAAAGTGAGTTATTTAGTAGGGCTTTTCCAGCGTGGGCTTTTGGCAAAAACCCAAATTTGCAAATAATCGCCAGCTCTTATTCAAGCGATTTAAGTACAAGAATGAATAGGGACGTGCAGCGTATTATGATGAGTGAAAAATATGAGGAAATTTTCCCAGAAACAAAGCTAAACTCCAAACGTGTCGTAACCGTAACGCAAAACGCCCTTAGAAATAGCGAAATATTTGAGATTGTAGGACACACAGGCGCGTATAGGAGCGCAGGCGTAGGCGGAGGTATTACTGGCATGGGTGCAGATATTTCCATTATTGACGACCCTATCAAGGACGCAGCAGAAGCAAATAGTGCAACTTTTAGAGATAGAGTGTGGGACTGGTATGTTACAACCCTTTATACAAGACTAAGCCCTAAGAGTGGCATATTATTAGGTATGACAAGGTGGCATGAGGACGATTTAGCAGGGCGATTAATTCAAGAAGCTCAAAAAGAGGGCGATAAATGGGAGATTTTATCTTTTCCAGCAATAGCCGAATACGACGAGGAGCACCGAAAAGAGGGAGAGGCATTACACCCAGAAAGATACGATTTAAATAGACTATTAAAAATAAAAAGTGCCTTAGGCTCTTATGCGTGGAACGCCCTTTATCAACAGCACCCAAGCACTAAGGGCGGAGATATTATACAAGGGGCGTGGTTTGGTCGTTATGATGTAGCACCAAAAATTAAGCGTGTAGGCGTTTTTATGGATACAGCCCAAAAGACTGGCGAGCAAAACGATTACAGCGTTTTATTATTAGCTGGCTTAGGTTACGACAACGCCATTTATCTACTAGACCTAAAACGTGGCAAATGGGACGCAGTAGAGCTTGAAAATACTACTAAAGATTTTTTTGCCAAGCATAGATCAACATATAACGGACTAATGTTTTACATAGAGGACAAATCAAGCGGAACAGGGCTAATACAAAAGATAAAACGTGAAAACAATATCCCAGTAAGAGCCGTAACACCACAAAAGGATAAATACACTAGAGTTTTAGACGTTGTAGGCTACATTGAAAGCGGATATGTAAATTTGCCTAGTGTTGCAGCGTGGGTTAGTGATTTTGTAGATGAGTGCGAGAAATTTACCGCCGATAATAGCCACTTGCACGACGACCAAGTCGATACGCTTACAATGGCAATTAGTGAGTTTAAAAATAAGCCTAGTGGTATTTGGGGGCATATTTCAGACTAAATTTTAACAATACAAGCTAAAATAATCAAAAGAAAGGGTTACAAATGCAGACATTAACCATACAAGCAGACGAAGCATTAATAAGCCAAATAGTAGCGATAAGCAAGGCTCTAGCTAATACGACTAATCAAAAGCTAATTATCGATGAGGATTATCCGATTTACGACGACGGCAAGACGATGGAGCAAAGGATAGCCGATTATGAAGCGGACGTTGAGGCTATCAGACGTGGAGAGCTTGAAACCTATCCACTAGAAACGTTAAAAGCCGAGATGGAAAAATGGTAATTAGACGCACAGCACGCTTTAACCTCGAATTAAAAGCAGTGTTTGATTTTATCGCAAAAGATAATCCAAACAGGGCGCGAGAATTTAGAAACGAACTTATCGTAAAGATAGAACGCACGGCACAGACACCTTTTATTTGCCGCAAGTCTATTAATTTTAACGATAAGAGCATTCGCGACTTGATTTTTAAAGGTTATGTGATACCTTACTTGATAGATGATGAGGTTATTTACGTGCTAGGCATTTACAAGGCTAACGAGTGGGGAGCGTGAAACGTATAAAAGCGATAATGTTTCACAAAATAACCTTAATTAAGTTTTCGAGCAAAAAAGAGATGAAAACTAATTTTTCTTAAGCCAAAACGACCACTTTAAGCGTCCGAAACTTAAACCATTTAACTTTACTACTTTACAATCCCCTATTTTAGGCACTTACAATTATTTTGTATTGAAAACTAAACTTTTCATAACCAAAAATTTAATCACTTGAACCTTAAAAGCTCGAATGTAAGTTTGAGTGTAAAAAATCTTGCTTTTAATTTTCTAAAAATACGATAATAACGGACTTTAAAGCTAAAATCATTTTTCGCTTAACTCCACCATGATTTTACTCTCTTTTTTGTTTACAAATATTTTCACCTTTTTCATGAAATTTTACGTCAAATATATGTAAAAATTTAGAATTCTTTCGCTACATTAACAAAATGCAAAATTTAAAACAATATGTAAATGAAATTTTAAAAAATCACTATGATGAGCGTGTATTTAGCTTTGAATTTGATGGGCAAAAATTTTGGTTAAAACGCATTGAAAAAACCATTAATGGCAGCTTTTTAACTAAAATTTTTAAACCAAACCCTTATAAGTCATTTGCTGCCGAGATAAAAAAACTTGAAATTTTAAACGAAGCAAATGCTCCTGCGCCAAAACTCGTGCTAAAAAGTGATGATTTTTTCGTTATAGAAGATGTTGGCGAGCCAGTTGCTAGGCTGTTTAAATATAGCACCGATGAAAAATTTAAGCATGAAATTTTACTAAAAGCAGCCCGCGCACTAGCTGGACTTCACACGCTAAATTTTGCACACGGACGCCCAGCACTCAGGGATATCGCCATAAAAAATGACGAGATAAAATTTCTAGATTTTGAGTCAAAATTTTTTAGCAAAGACTTGGAGCTTCAAAAGTGCCGTGACCTACTAGTTTTCATCCACGAGCTCTACCGACAAAAAATTTCAAACGAACTTGTAAAAGAGGTGATAGATGAGTACATTAATGCTAATGGCGACGAAATTTACGAGCACTCTTTGCGCTTAATAGTAAAATTTAAGTCATTTTTCTACCTGCTAAGGCCGTTTAAATTTTTAGATAAAAAGGATCTAAATGCGGCTATTTCAACATTTGAGCTTCTTTTGCCAGCCGCAAAATCCAAAATCACATCCAGATAACTAAAAAATAATCTTCTAAATTTTATCTCTGCTTAACAAAAAATAAATTAATATTCGTTATTAAAATCTAAAAGGAGATATATGCTTTTTAAGCGTAACAAAATCATTTTCAACATCCACCTAATAATCGGTCTAATCGCTGCCATACCGCTACTTATCATGACGCTTGCAGCGCCATTTGCCTCTTACAGAGAAGAGATAAAATCTGTGATAAATGAAAAATATATAAATTTAGCACCTAGCGAAAAGCCGAATTTAAGCTTAAGCGAGATCCTCGCCAAGGCAAAAGACGAGATCAAATTTGACACGCTTGAAAACGTGCAAATCGGCGGCGAAAACAAAGCTTATAGCATCAGCGTCACCAAAGACAAAAAACTCCGAAATTTCTTTGTCGATCCCCGCACCGGCGAAGTGATCAGCGAAGACTTGGGCGAGAAAACTCGCATGATAATACTAAGCCTGCATAGAAATTTAGGCCTTGCCCTGCTTAACGACAAAGTATCAGCCAACATCGGCAAGCAAATAGTCGCCATTAGCTCCATCATCATGGCGCTTCTTGCCATCAGCGGCCTCATCCTCTACGCACCAGCGATCAAGCGAAATTTACTAAATTCACTAAAGATCAAAACAAACGCAAAGGGCTACGCCTGCTTTTACAACCTCCACACGAGCCTTGGCACCTACGTGGCGATCCTGCTTGTCGTGATGTCGCTAACTGGTCTTTACTGGTCTTATGGCTGGGTGCGAAGCAGCGTAAATAGCATATTTTTCGACCTAAAACCAAGCGAGATGAAAAAATCAGCACCGCAGCGAAATTTGATCCCGATAAGTGATGAGAAATTTAAAGAGATCGAGTCTGCAGAGCAAATTTTTAAAGAAAATATCACGCTAGAGCTAAAATCACTCACGATAAACGTGCCTGAAAATAACCAAAGCACCTACACCATAAACTACGAAACAGCCGAGAGTCAGGTAGGCAAGCTAAAGCTTGACGCAAGCGCTGGCAAGATAAAAGAAAATAAGCTTGTTAGCAAGGCTGAAAGCATCCCAGAGGCTAAAAAGGCTGGCCGCAAAGTGCTTAGTGTGCATACTGGAGAGATCTTTGGCGAGATCGGTCAGGTCGTCTTTGCCATCTCTTGCGTGATCACCGTTTTACTCATAATAACTGGCTTTTTGATGACCATAAAAAGGAGCAAAGCCGTCTAAATAAAAGTAAATTTTTACCTTGCTTTGGGTAAGATTTTAAGAAATTTTTACCACAAACAAGAGAGAAATTTATGAACAGAAAACGCATTTACAACCCAAGTTCAAATGAAAATTTGACCGACAGAAGAGTCTTTAACGGCAACCCACACGGCATTTTAAATTTCACCAAGGCAAAATACGAGTGGGCGTTAAAGCTTTGGGACCTCATGGAGGCAAACACTTGGTTTCCAAAAGAGGTCGATACAACAGACGACGTGCGCGACTACGCCTACAACCTCACAGAGGCCGAAAAGCGCATGTACGACCTAGTTTGGAGCCAGCTCATCTCGATGGATAGCTTCCAGACAAACAACCTAGCTGACAACATCAACCCCTACATCACCGCACCAGAGATCAACGCCGTGCTAAGCCGCCAAGCCTACGAAGAGGCAAACCACAGCAAGTCTTACGCTGTCATGGTCGAGGCGATCTGTGACAACACCGACCTCATCTACGAGATGGAGAAGCACGACGACGTATTGCGCGAGAAAAACGACTACATCTCAAGCGTCTATGAGGAGCTTGCAGGCGAAGTGACTGACGAGAAGCTGCTTCTTGCGATGGTGGCAAACCAAATTTTAGAGGGCATCTACTTTTACAGCGGCTTTACGGCAATCTATGCTCTAGCTCGCGCTGGCAAGATGCTAGGCTCAGCACAGATGATCCGCTTCATCCAACGTGACGAGATCACGCACCTGCTTTTGTTTCAAAACATGATAAATTCAGTCCGAAAGGAAAGGCCTGACCTTTTCACGCCTGAGACTGAGGCGAAAATTTATGATATGTTTGAAAAAGCTGGAAATTTAGAGATAAAATGGGGCAAATACATCACCCAAAACCAAATAATGGGCTTTACTGACGATATAATCGAGCAGTATATCCACTATCTCATCGACCAGCGCCTAGTTGCGATCGGTTTAAAACGCAAATACAACGTCGCTCATCCGATCAAATGGGTCGATGACTTTGCGAAATTTAACGACCAAAAGTCAAATTTCTTTGAAGCAAAGGTGACAAACTACAGCAAAGGAAGTATCAGCTTTGACGACTTTTAAAAATAGTATCTTATCCCTTGCCTGCGTGCTTTTGGCTGGGTGTGCGAGCAGTAGCCAAAGGATCGTTGACATGGCAAACCGAGATAATCTCGTAAATTTCCCCGCCCACAAACTTGTTAAAGTAAAAGAGACAAGCCAAGCGGAAGTCTATCAAGAGATGCCAAACGGCGAAATTGCACCAAGTTTCGCACCGCTAGGATCTGTTCTAGGAAATGACGTGATGCTTGACATAAACAAGCAGTGTGGCTTTGAGGCAAAAGACCTAAAAGAGATAAGAGTGGTCTTGCATGATGAGGCTAGAGGTCTTGGCTTCGAGGTCTGGATTTTTAACGACTCGCTCTCGCAGAGGGAAGACAAAACCACAGCTATAAGCGTTATTTTAAAAGCTACGCCAAACATCGGTGGCACGGATATAAACTACAAAATTCCAAAAGACTGCCATGATGAAAAACCTATGATATTTGTATTTGAAAAATAGATGAGCGAAAATTTAAACCTAATAAGTCTAACTTTAAAGGCAAAAAATACAACAGATCGCCTAGAGGAGCTTGCAAATTTAGTCGAGGCTGCACCTAAAAATTCGCTCCTGCTTGCAAGCGAGCTTTGCATCAGCGGCTATGATTTCGACGGCTTTTTTGCTGGGGCGAACAAAGCTATGCTTGGTGGCATGATAGGCAGCTTTGATGCGATGCTGCTTGAGCGCTTGCAAGAGGTGCTTAGCCCAGATAAATTTCTAGGTTTTACGCACCTTAGCAGCCTAAACAAAAGCGCAGGGCTCGCTCAAATTTCAAATCTAAATCCGCACCAACCAAAAATTTATAACGAATTTTTACTTCTTAACTCAAATAACGTCTTTCATTCGCAGTTTAAGGCTGAGCTTTTTAGGCCAAATTTAGAACACGAGATCTTTGCCGCTGGTGAGGTGAGCGATATAAATGCTTTTACCTTTAAAGGGCTAAAGCTTGGCGTTCTGATATGCTTTGAGCTGCGTGATAGCAGACTTTGGGCAAAGCTAAAGGGATGTGACATCATCATGGTGCCAGCCATGTGGGGCAAGGCTAGAGAGGAAGCCTACCTTAGCCTTTGCAAGGCACTTGCGATCGCAAATAACTGCTACGTCATGATCTCAAGCTCACTAGATCTTGAAGTCGCCGGGGTCTTTTTGCCAGATGGCACGCTAGAAGCAAGCGCGGTTTTTGACGCAAATTTGATAGCGCAGATAAAGAAAAATTTAGGGCTTTTATAAATTTTAAGATAAGCTTTAAATCGTATAATAGCGATTTAAAATTTGTTTAGGATAGAAATTTTGACCCAATTAGAAGCGATAAAATGCCAAAATTTAGCTAGCGACATAGCCGATGAGATCACGCTCAGTCCGCTTTTGTATGACGCGATATCAACAACCGAGCGTGAAATTTTCGTGCCTATCCCTGCACATGCTTACAAGCTTGACGCGCAGCCGATACTGGGCAATCAGTGGATCAGCTCGCCGCTAACTGTGGCAAAGATGACGATGGCGCTAGAGTGCGAAAACGTGGATAACATCCTAGAAATAGGCTGTGGCAGCGGCTATCAAGCAGCGATATTAAGCAAGCTCGCACATAGAATTTTTAGCGTCGAACGCATAGAAAAGCTAGCCATGGAGGCAAAAAAACGCTTCGAGACGTTAAAGATCAAAAACGTGCACGTAAGATATGATGATGGCAACAACGGCTGGCGAAGCTACGCGCCGTTTGATAGAATTTTACTCTCGGCTGCTGCTGATGAGATCTCACCAAATTTATTTAGCCAGCTAAAAAATGGCGGCATCTTGGTCGCTCCGATGAAAAAGGATGGCAAGCAGTTTATCGCTAAATTTAGAAAAGACGAGAGTGGAAATTTAGAAAAAGAGTTTTTAGACGAGTGCCTTTTTGTGCCACTTCTTGAAGGCAGAGAGTAGAGGCTTTACCTCTACAACTACCACCTAACCAGCCACTCGCCGCTAGGGTGCTGCGTAAATATAATATCATCAAATTTTGCTACCTCTTCGCCATCTGCTGTGATAAATGTAACGCTAAAACTAAATGCGTTTTTGGCGATAAATTTCACATTTTCTATACTCAAGATATCGACGCTGTCGCTATAAGTGCCACTAGCCCTTTTAAAATGGCTATCATCTCTTCGTAGCGCAGGTGCCATTGTGCCACCTTCCATAAATTTATCATTTTTATTAGCCTTATAGCATGCCATATTTGCTAAAAATTCCTGCATCCTAGGCTTTGCGCTATCAAATTTGGCTTGATACTCTTTTGCTACCTTGATGCTCGAAATAGCACCTGGTACCGTCTGGCCAACTAAATTTCTACTTTTTGTTAGCGTTGGCTCGCTTAGTGGTTCGCAAAAGGCAAAGCTACTAAAAACGGCACAGAGCACAATGGCAAGAAGCGATTTTGTTTTCATTTTTCTCCTTTTTAGATAAGAGTCATTCTACCTCGCATCACTTAAAGGTTGCATAAGTTATAAATTTAAGATCAAATTTGAGTTTTTTGGGAGGGGCAAAGCCTAAGCCTTGCCATAAATTTAGAATTTATAAGTGTAACCTGTGTAAATTCCAACACTTGTATCTCTTAGCTGAGCGCCGCTATTTTTCTTATAAAATGTCTTATCAGCCTTTAAACCAAACTCAAGCGCGTTATGAGCGTCAAATGAGTAGATACCGCCTGCTTTTGCGCCAACTAGCAAACCTTTGAAATTTTTCTTGCTAGTTTCGTTTTCAAATCTCTCTCTAACGCTTAAATAACCAAGGCCAGCGTATCCGCCAAGTACAGCTTTAAAATTTTCAGTGATATTTGGAGTGTAGTCAGCGCCGGCTAAAAGCTTGTGCTTGCTCCATTTTGCGTCTGACTCGCCAGCATTTTTTCTAGCCTTAAAGTCGTAGTAGTAGCCGCCATACGCTCTATACCTATCAAAATCATAACCACCATAAAAGCCAAGTCCGTAATGACC
>NZ_CALACG010000308.1 GCF_937890585.1 uncultured Campylobacter sp. | reverse complement strand
TACGAGATCTAGTACGGTCTCGTGGGCTCGGAGATGTGTATAAGAGACAGGTCTTTATCTTTTTTGTATATACGATTTATAGAATTTGGGTTAAGGAAAAGAAGGATCTTTTGTGGTTTATCGCCATTTGCTCATTTTGCTTTTGCATGATAGTCTCTGTGCGCCAAAGGCTGGAGCTTGAGCAGTTTTTGCCATTTTGCGTGATCGCAACGCCACTTATGGTAAGAGTTTTTTTCAACTCGTATCGCGTGAGACTGCCAAAATTTAGAAAAGGACACAAAATTTGCACTGGCTTAGTGATGCTTTTTTTGATATTTAACTGGTCAGCGATCATCTTTAATCAAATTTTTTACCTCTTTTTAAGCGATCCTACAAAACATCTCACTTATAAATTTGATGTAGCAAAAGAGCTGGCAGATAAGCTAAAAGAGGCTGGAGTGCAAGATATAGCGACCGAAGATACAAGGCTTGCACTAAGGCTTAAATTTTATGGGATAAAAACAAAAAGCTACTCTAAAAATTTATTAGCAAGTGCCGATTTAGATGAGAAGTCAAAATTTAGTATAGAAAAAATGGGAAAAGTGGTTGCAAATTTTAACATCAAGGAACGATAAATTTATGAAAAAAAGAGCCTTTACTATGATAGAACTTGTTTTTGTCATAGTTGTTGTTGGAATTTTGGCAGCTGTCATGATCCCAAAGCTAAACAGAAATGGCTCAAGAGAAGCTGCAACTCAAATTTTAACTCACATAAGATACACTCAACACCTCGCCATGCAGGATGATAAATACTCTACCACAGAGACAAGGTGGGCAAAACAGCGCTGGACGATAGCTTTTTCAAAAAACAAAATAGATAAGTGCTCGATTGATAAAAATAATGAGCAAACGTGGAAATATAGTGTTTTTTTTGATAAAACAATAAGCGGAAATCCAAATTCAAAAGATGAGATCGCAAATGATATTTATAAGTCTGGCAAGCTACTAACTGCTGGCTGGAGTGGTATATCTGAAAGTGACTGCAAGAAGATAAATAAAGAACTAAATATAGAAAAAAGATTTGGTATAACAGACGTAAGCCTCTCTGGTGGATGCGTCAAAGGGAGGGCAAATAAAAAAGTAGCCTTTGATGAAATGGGACGTCCTATGGGAACCATAAGTACTGTAAAAGGTGGGATAAAAAGACCATATGAAAGGCTTTTTGGAAGAAATTGCAACATAACCTTAACTGATAAACGCGGCAATCAAACGACTATAGTTATAGAAAAAGAAAGCGGCTTTGCATATATAAAAGAAAATAGTTAAATTTGATCAAATTTTGAGCTTTTGATTTTTTTCAAAAAACTGCTATTTTTTAATCTGCATTTAAGCATCCCTCATATATAATTCCAGCTCACGAAACGAGAAACCACCTTTAAC
>NZ_CALACG010000307.1 GCF_937890585.1 uncultured Campylobacter sp. | reverse complement strand
CAAATTTTGCACCGCTTATTTTTAAATTTAAAGATGAAAATTTATATGAGGTCGCAACTCCATTTAGCAACGTCGCAAGCTTGCTAAAAAGCGAATTTGACACCACAGTTTTGGTGCAAAACGTAAGCGCTCTTTGGAGTAAAAAAGAGCAGATAATTGACTTTAAAGGCTAGATATTGAACAAACTTAACCACCTCGCTATCATCATGGACGGCAACGGACGCTGGGCGAAAAAGCGTGGATTTTTGCGGACAAATGGACACGAGGCCGGAGCAAATGTAGTGAGCGATATGTGCGAATTTTGCATCGACAATGGGGTGAAAATTTTAAGCCTTTACGCATTTAGCACCGAAAACTGGAAAAGACCGCAAAAAGAGGTTGATTTTTTAATGAGCTTGCTTAAAAAATTTCTTCTTTTAAAGCGTGATGATTTTATAAAAAATGGGATCAAATTTAACACGATCGGCGATATCTCGCCATTTAGTGATGAGCTAAAAAATGAGATAGAGATCACCAAAGACGCAACAAGGGAAAATACAAATTTACTTTTAAATTTAGCGATAAACTACGGCTCAAAAGATGAGATAATAAGAGCCATAAAAAAGCTAAATTTAGAGGGTGCTGATATAAATGAAGCGAGCCTAAATGCGGCACTTGATGAGAGTGAGCCGGTAGATCTTCTCATTAGGACTGGGGGCGAGAGCAGGCTTTCAAATTTCATGCTCTGGCAGGCAAGCTATGCGGAGCTCTTTTTCACGCCGACACTTTGGCCAGACTTTGGCAAGGACGAGCTTGGTGGGATCGTGGCTAAATTTAAAGACATAGAGCGAAGATTTGGCGGAGTTTAGTGAGATAATGGATATTTTAGTCATCTTTTTTGCCGTTTTTGCTTTTGTTTTTGGCATCTGTGTGGGGTCATTTTCAAATGTGCTGATATACCGCTTGCCACGAAGTGAAAGTATAAATTTCCCGGCCTCACACTGCCCAAAGTGCTCTCACAAGCTAAATTTTTATCACAATATCCCACTTTTTTCATGGCTATTTTTAGGCGGAAAATGCGCCTTTTGCAAGCAAAAGATAAGCCTTGTCTATCCGCTAGTTGAGCTAGCCTCTGGATTGCTTTTTCTGATCTGTTTTTTTAAAGAGTGTGGCGAAATTTTAAGCGTAGAAACCTTGCTTTATGCGCTATTTTTAGGGCTTTGCTTTATCATGCTACTAGCCCTTAGCGTCATAGATATAAGATATAAAGCCGTGCCAGATCCGCTCCTTTTTGCAGCGCTATTTTTTGCATTTGGCTACGCCTTGTTGCTTTTTATCTTTAAAGGAAATTTTGCTCAAATTTTAAATTTACTCCTTTTTGGATTTATATTTTGGGCGCTAAGATTTGTCGTGAGCTATGCGATGAAACGCGAAGCCATGGGCAGTGCTGACATATTTATCGCAGCGATCATCGGGGCCATTTTACCAGCCAAGCTAGCCCTTGTGGCGATCTATCTGGCGGCACTTCTTACGCTCCCGGTCTATGCGCTCGTTCGCAAAAAGGGCTACGAGCTAGCCTTTGTGCCATTTTTAAGCCTAGGACTGCTTGTCACCTACGCTTTTGACGGGCAAATTTTAGAAATTTTAAGGTTCATTTATGAGTAGAGTAAATAAATATCTTTTGTTTAACTTCCTAGGCACGTTCGCATCGCTATTTAGTACGCTTTTTTTGATCATGTCGATCGTCTTTTTCATCCAGATCGCGCGTATCACCTCATACATCGAGATCAGCTTTGGCGAGCTCTTTAAACTCTACTCATTTATGCTCCCGCGCGTGCTACTCTTTGTCGTGCCTATCGCGTTTTTCGTCTCACTTGCGATGACACTTTTTAGGCTATCAAAAGAGAATGAAAGCATCGTCATCTTTACACTTGGTGGCTCGCCAAACAAAATTGCAAGATTTTTCTTAGCATTTTCAGCTCTTTTAAGCGCTGCCTTGCTGGTAGTTGCCATCGTTATGATACCAATAGCCGCTCAGCTAAATGCAAATTTCATCGACTATAAAAAGACGGTTGCTAAGCTAAATTTAAAGCCAACTCAGTTTGGACAAAAATTCTCCGACTGGATGGTCTATGTGGGCAGCGAAAGCGAAGACAAAAATGGCACAATCTACAAAGATATCGTGATGTTTAACCCTTTTGTCAAAGACTCACAGCGCCTAATAACCGCCAAAAACGCAAAGATCATAAACGTGGGCCAAAGCGTAGAACTCTCTTTAAACGAGGGCAAAATGTATGACATCAGAGATGAAATTTATCATCAAAGCAACTTCAAATCAATGAAGATAAGAACCGCCCAAAGCGAGGAAATAAGCGACGTTGGCAGCATCAAAGAGTACTGGATGGAGGCAACTAGCAGCGATAAACGTAGAAAAGACCTTAGCACTTACGTCCTAGTGGCCCTCTTCCCGCTTGCAAGCACGCTCTTTGCTATCAGCCTTGGCATCGTCACATACAGATACGAAAAGGGCATGGTCTATGTTGGCACTTTTGGCGTTTTGTTTGGATATTTTACGCTCATAATGCTCTTTTCATCAAAGCCAGCACTAGCGATACCGCTCATATTTTTCGTATTTTTACTAGCCGGCGTCTTGCTTTATAAAGCCAAGATCACACGAAGATACTGATGAAAATTCAGATAATCTACAGCTACGATGGCTCGAAATTTCAAGGCTCACAGACCCAGCCACATGAAAATGGCGTAGAGGATGAGCTTGCGCGCGCCTTAGCTCACGTTGGCATTTTTGAAAGAGTAGTATCCAGCTCGCGCACCGATAAAAGCGTGCACGCAAACAACCAAAGCTCAAGCATCGTTTGCGGCGATCACTTTAAAGATTTAAGGCGCTTGCAAGATCTTATAAATCGCCACGCACACCCAAGCATTCATATAAAACGCATAAATTTGGTGAGTGAGAGCTTTCAAGCAAGATTTGATGCGGTCGCAAGGTCTTATAGATATGTGATAGATCACGGCAAATTTGATGTTTTTAGCTCAAACTACAAGGTGTTTTTGCCTAAATTTGATACCAAAAGAGCAAATGAAATTTTGCGAAAATTTATCGGCGAGCATGATTTTAGCGCATATATGAAAACTGGAAGCGACACAAAAAGCCCAGTGCGCGAAATTTATCAAGCATTTTGCTACACATACAAAGAGCAAACTATCATAGTTTTTAAGGCAAATGGTTTTTTACGCGGACAGGTGCGGCTCATGGTTGCAAATTTACTAAAAGCGCTAAAGCAAAAAGACGGCGACAAGCTCATCAAGGCTTCGCTAAATGGTCGCCCTGCCCTAACACGCATACCAGCACCAGCTGAAGGGCTATATCTAAATAGAGTTTTTTATAAATTTAACTAATCTAAAAAGTCGTCTGAAAATAAAATTTGGGGGAAAAGGATGGTGCGCCCGAGAGAATTCGAATCTCTGACCTTTTGAACCGCAATCAAATGCTCTATCCAGCTGAGCTACGAGCGCACATGAAAAATTAAGTTGTGATATTAACCAAACTTTCCTTAAAAAAAGATTGTATTCATTTTAAATTTATAACCTTTTTAGTAAAATCCTTTGTGCAAAAGGAGCAAAAATGAACGATTTTTTCGATAGTCTAAAAGAGATCAAAAAAGAGCTTGCAAAAGAGCAAGGCGTGGCTAAAAAGCCCCAAAAAGAGGCCGTTTCTCACACAAAAGAAGAGGCGATCTTGCACAAAGAACAAAAGCTAAGAGATGAGTTTTTGGCATATACAAAAGATAGCAAGATCAGGAAAATTTAACTTTGGAACGCTAGTTGCTTTAAATGAGGATATTTTGAATGGAGAAACCCATGAATATAACCCAAACTTTAGAATCTTTAAGCATTTTAACCGATAGCGACGCTCTTTTTTGTGAGCTTCGCGCACTGATAAGTAAAAATTTTACAAAAACCCTAGCAAACAAAGACAAGATCATCTCTTTTTACGAAGAGAGCGAGATCCCACAGCGAAAATGCTTCTTAAAATTTATAAAAAAACTCTACGAAAAACAGGGCAACGAGCTTGACGTGACCTTTGCAAAATACAAAACCATAAAACTATCTTTAGTGCAAAGAAACGCCCTAACAAACATCTACAATATCGACAT
>NZ_CALACG010000306.1 GCF_937890585.1 uncultured Campylobacter sp. | reverse complement strand
AAAACTGATATAAATATAGCAATAATCGATAGTGTAGTGCATACAAATCCAGATGAGGCTAGTGAGTTTTTTCAGACATTTTTTGAAGCTAAATATCTAGTAGTTGCTATACTTTTATGCATCATCTTTTATGTTATGACAAGATATAAACGATCTAGTGTAAAAGAATTTAGCCGAAAAACTATCATAGTCCTTTCGGTAATTTATATAGCCTTTGCAGCTGTATTCTTTACAAAATCAGCAATGAGAATATCGTCTAATAAAGCTGATAGAGCTATAAGTAAGCTCTCAGAACATATCCTGATAAATTACGCTTTTGTTTTAAAAAAGTATCTTTTGGATGATAATTTTTTAGCTAGCAATAAACAAATTTTAAAAGATTACGACGTATCTAAAGCAGCAAATCAAAACATAAAAGCCGAGCAAAAAGTAGCAAATGTAGTCTTTGTGATCGGTGAAAGCTTGCAAAGAAACGAGATGAGCGTTTATGGATTTGGCTTGCCAACTACACCAAATTTAATGGCTTTAAAGCAAAGTGGCAATGCTATAGTCTATACAGATACTACCGCTCCTGATACATATACAAATGGTTCTCTTTCAAAGGTTTTAAATTTTTCAAACTATGAAAGTAAAGAGCCTTGGAGTAAGAGTTTAAACATCGTTGATATGTTTAGTCTAGTAGGATACAAAACAGCATGGATAAGTAATCAAAGCAATATCGGCGGATATTCTACAACACAAAAAAGTGTTGCAGATAGAAGTGATATCACATTTTTTACACAAAAATTTGCATCAGCTACAAATTATGCCGGTAGAGAAACAGATGGCATACTTTTGCCTGAAATTTTAAAGATAAAACAAAGTCTTGGAGAGTCAAATTTTTATATCATTCACCTAATGGGAAATCACTTTAAATACAACCTAAGGTATCCAAAAGATTTTGCAAAATTTACAGCCAATGATCTACAAAACAAAATGAATCCTGGACAAAAAGAGAGCTTTGCTTGGTATCTAAATAGCGTACTTTATAATGACTACGTGATAAATGAAATTTATAAAATTTTTAAAGACGATGAAGCTTTGATAGTCTATCTCTCAGACCATGGCGAGGCTCTTTTTGAGATAGATGGCATAAGAGGTCACGGCATGATAAACCGCTTTGTTTTAGAAATTCCGCTTATATTTATAGGAACTGATAAATTTAAAGCAAAATATCCACAAATTTGGCAAAAACTTGAAGTGGCAAAAGATTATAAATTTATGAGTGATGACATCATTCACACTTTTGCCGACATCATAGGTACAAAACCACTTGAATATAACGCATCAAGAAGCTTAATAAGTGGTGAATTTAATGCGAGCAGAAAGCGCCTAGTAAATGGTACTGACTATGAAAATATCAAAAATGTAAAGCCGCAATGGTAAATAACAAAAAATAATAAGGAGCAAAGATGAAGCTTATAAAAATGCTAATTTTAAGTGCATTTTTTGCGCTAAATTTATCAGCACTAACTGAAGGTGTGGAGTATCAAACTCTAGCAAAACCGCTTAACGTGCCTAAAAACTCAGTCGTTAAGGTATTTAGCTACGACTGCCCTCACTGCTATAAATTTGACCGAACTATCACAAGAAAGCTGATGGCAAAGCTTGACGGGGTCAAATTTATCCCATATCACCTAAGCACCAAAGGCAAGCTTGGCGAGACTACAAGTAAAATTTTCGCTGCTCTTATATCGATAGATGAGGCAAATGGGACTGATCTGCTAAGCGATGAGTCTAAATTTAAGCAAGCTAAATTTGCGATCTACAAAGCAAGGCACGATGAAAAAGATGACTTTAATGACGGCAAAGACAAGCAAAGATTTATAGATCTAGCGCTAAATGCGGCTCACATGAGCAAAGACGAGTATGAAAAAGCGCTAAGCTCAGATCGTGCAAAAGAGCTTTTAAACGAGTGGTTTGCCTCTTATGATGTAGCAAGCATCAGCGGTGTGCCAGCCTTTGTGGTAAGCGGAAAGTATCTGATAAATTTAAGCGCAGCATCATCGATCGATGAGATGGCAAAGACGATAAAAGAGCTTTTAGATAAGTAACTTTAGCCTAAAATTTACGGACATTTTGGGCTTAGAAATGTAAATTTAAAGCAATTTTAGATAAACTCGGATCAAATTTCTAAAAAAGAAAGGTTTAATTATGAACGCTTCAGAATTCATCTGGATGGATGGAAAACTAGTAAAATGGGACGATGCAAAAGTACACGTTCTAACTCACTCTTTGCACTACGCTAATGCCGTATTTGAGGGCACAAGAGCTTATAAAACAAAAAAAGGTCTAGCTATTTTTAGACTCAAAGACCACACAAAAAGACTTTTAAGATCAGCAAAAATGACAGTTTTAAATGTGCCTTACACTGAAGAAGAGCTTGAAAAAGCGCAGATCGAGCTACTTCGCGCAAATAAATATAACAGCAACGTCTATATCCGCCCACTTATCTTTTTAGGATACGGCGTGATGGGCGTAGCGCACACAAAAGCACCGGTTCAAACTGCTATCGCTTCATGGGAATGGGGTGCTTACCTTGGCGATGAGGGCCTAGAAAAAGGGATCAGAGTTAAAATTTCAAGCTTTGCCAAACTAGCTCCTGCTGCTCAAATGAACAGAGCAAAAGCTAGCTCAAACTACCTAAGCTCACAAATGGCAAACTACGAAGCAAAAGAGGCTGGATACGACGAGGCGCTGCTTCTTGACAGCGAGGGCTTTGTAGCTGAGGGCCCAGGCGAGTGCTTTTTTATCGTTGAAAATGGCGCATTGATCACTCCACCAAATGACAACAGCCTACTTAGCATCACTCAAGATACAGTCATAAGACTTGCTCACGATCTTGACATCGAAGTAAGAAGAGAGCGCATCACAAGAGATCAGGCATACACAGCTGATGAAGCGTTTTTTACTGGCACTGCAGCTGAAGTAACGCCGATAAATAGCATAGACAACCGCATCATCGGCAACGGCGCTAGAGGCGAAGTGACAAAGAGACTACAAAAAGCTTACTTTGACGTAGTTTATGGTCTAAACAAAAAATACGAATCATTTTTAACATATATTTAAGATTTAAAGGAACGAAATGCCCGCTGATTTAAATGATTATTTCAACAAAAAAAAGCCAGGTAATGACAACAGAGGCTCAGGTCAAAATAATGACAAAGAGCCACCTTTTAAAAAGGATTTTAAAATGCCAAATATACCAAGTGGCTTTGGCAAATTTGGTGCGCTAGCCTACATCATAATCGCCATTATCGCGATCCTTGCTATCACTCAGCCATTTAAAGTGATACACTCAGGCGAGGTCGGCATCAAAGCCACAGCGGGTAAATATGAGCCAAATCCTTTGCAACCAGGATTTCACTTCTTTTTGCCATTTATCCAAGACATCATCATCGTGGATACCAGAGTTAGGATCATAAACTACACTTCTGGCGAGGATATGGGCGAGTCAATGCAAAAGTCATATCAAGGAGTTGGGGCTGGAATTTTACGCAAAAACTCTATCTCGGTTTTGGACGCTAGAAACTTGCCAGTTAGCATCGATATCACCGTGCAGTACCGCCTAAATCCAGAAAATGCACCACAAACTATCGCATCTTGGGGTCTTAGCTGGGAGAGCAAGATCGTTGATCCTGTCGTACGTGACGTGGTTCGCAGCATCGCTGGTAAATATACAGCCGAAGAGCTACCAACTAAAAGAAACGACCTTGCTAGGCAGATCGATGAGGGCATAAGAAAAGACATCGACTCTCAGCCAAACAAGCCAGTCGAGCTTCTAACTGTGCAGCTTCGTGAGATCATCTTGCCTTCAAAGGTAAAAGAGCAGATCGAGCGCGTCCAGATCGCTAAACAAGAGGCTGAGAGGACAAAATACGAGGTCGAGCGGGCAAATCAAGAGGCTCTAAAACAAGCTGCCCTTGCAGAAGGTAGTGCAAAAGCTGCTATCATCGAGGCAAAAGGTAAGGCAGATGCTATCAAGATCGAGGCTGATGCGACTGCGTATGCAAACAAAGAGATCGCAAAAAGTGTCGATCAAAATTTACTAAATTTAAAGCAGATTGAGACGCAAAATAGATTTAACGACGCTCTTAAAGAGAATAAAGATGCCAAAATTTTCTTAACACCTGGTGGAGCTGTGCCAAATATCTGGCTAGATGCAAAAGATAGGGCAAAAGCTAGCTCAGTTAGCGAAAGGTAAAAATGAATAGCGTAGCAAAAAGTATAGACTGGCAAAAGGTTGGTGGATTGCTCCCGGTGGTGGTTTGCGATCACGCTACAAACGAGGTTTTGATGCTTGCTTATATGAACGAAGAAGCACTAAGCTTAACTCTATCTAGCCGCTACGCTCACTACTTTTCACGCACTAAAAATAGAATTTGGAAAAAAGGCGAAGAGAGTGGCAACACGCAAGAGATCAAGGCTGCATTTTTAGACTGCGACAACGACACCTTGCTTTTAAAAGTCGTTCAAAACGGAGGCGCTGCTTGTCACACTGGGGCAAGGTCTTGCTTTTTTAACGAGATAAATTTAGAAAATTTAGAAATTTCTGATGAAAAAAGCGAGGTTAAAAAGCCAAGTTACGGCGTCATTGACGAGCTTTATCACGTTATAGAAGATAGAAAGCTAAATGCTGATCCGCAAACTTCATACGTGGCAAGTCTTTTCAAAAAGGGCGAAAATCAAATTCTAAAAAAAGTTGGCGAAGAGGCTACAGAGCTTGTCATGGCGGCAAAAGAGCTTAGTTTTGCCAAGCAGATAAAACAAGATGAGCAAAAAGCAAAAAATGACCTCATCTATGAAGCAGCTGATCTTTGCTTTCACGCGCTTGTCGCACTTTCAGCCCACAACATACATCCAGATGCTGTCAAAAACGAGCTTGCAAGACGTTTTGGCATGAGCGGCATCGAAGAAAAAAGATCGCGAGATGTTAAATAGCATCAAGCACAACATATTTTTTATACTTCAAAACGCCAAACTTATCGACTTTTTAGCCTATGGTTGGGTGTTTTTAGCATTTATATTTATCGTGCTTTTAGGAATTTTTGTTGCAATAAAATCATGGTGGCAGATAGGATTTTTATTTATCCTAGCTGGTTTTTTGGGACTTTTTGCAGGTAACTACTACGCAAACAAATATATAAATGAAAGCCTAAGACCTGTTAGCATAAGCAAAATAAACACAAAGCAGCTTCAATATGTAGATGCGTTGATGGTTGATTTTAACATCACAAATAACTCAAACTACACATTAAACGTTTGCAAAATCGAGCTTGGCTTCTACCTTGGCTCAAAGCAAGAGGCGAGAAATTTTTTAAATTCACTCAACCCATTTGCTAAAAAAAGGATCATCATAAGCCAGAAATTTTTACCAAAACAGAGCATCGAGATAAAAGAATTTGTTAATAATTTTGCCTTTATTGACTACAATATCACCAAAAAAGCGGAGTGTTTTTGATGAGTTCAGCCTACTTTACGATCGTTCACATCATCGTTCTTTTTGCGATCGCACTACTTTCTATTTTGTTTCTAGTCCTATCGTTTAGAACCGAGCGCAAGCTCTTTTTATCGCTACTTTTTACAAATATCCTAGTCTCAACCACGCTTGCCATTTTTTTGATGCTCGTACTTGATAAATACACCAAAAAAGGCCAGCTTGAAAATGTAAAAAGTGAGAGAATTTTGCGAAATGAAAGCATCGTTTTTAAAGGCCAGGTGCGAAATATAGGCAAATTTACCATTAGCAACTGCACGCTCACTATCAAGCTCATCAACCAGCCGCTAAACAAAAATGACCTTGGCGGAGAGGCACTTTTTAAACCAAGCGGACTTTCATTTTTCTCATGGGTCTTTGGAGGCGACGAAAACGAAAGACCAAACACCGTGGCATATAAATTTAACGTCGCACAAAATTTGCA
Source organism: uncultured Campylobacter sp. (assembly GCF_937890585.1). Lineage (GTDB taxonomy): Bacteria > Campylobacterota > Campylobacteria > Campylobacterales > Campylobacteraceae > Campylobacter_A. The sequence goes on along the minus strand of NZ_CALACG010000306.1, from coordinate 1,970 downwards.
AAAGCAAAAGAGTGTGCCATTTACCGTAAATATGCCATATCCGCCCTACTTTAAAAACGGCATGACTATCACAAAGCTAAATTGCTATTAGTAAATTTAGCTATTTATTATAAGCGGTAGAAATTTGATTAAATTTTTTAATCTATGAAATTTGAAATTTTAAACCAAAGCCAAAAGGCAATGGTTTAAAATTTATTTTTAGTGTCTTGCAAGATAGTTTGTATCGTAGTTGTTGCTTAAAAAGTCTTTGTTTTCCATCATAGCGATGTGAAAATCTTTCGTCGTCTTGATGCCGCTTATCACAAGCTGTTCAAGCGCTACTTTCATCTTGTGAATGGCTCTGTTTCTATCAGTGTCCCAAACTACGAGCTTGCCGATCATGCTGTCGTAGTACGGCGGTATAGAGTAGTCTTGATAGATGTGACTGTCCATTCTCACGTTACGGCCGCCTGGGCAGACGTATTTTGTGATCTTGCCAGGGCACGGAGTGAAGGTATTTGGATCCTCAGCCGTTATCCTACACTCGATCGCATGGCCTTTTAGCTCGATGCTCTCTTGTGCTGGTAGCGCCTCACCTTGAGCCACTTTTATCATGAGCTCGATGATGTCAAGTCCGCTTACCATTTCACTAACGGTGTGCTCGACCTGAAGCCTTGTGTTCATCTCAATGAAGTAAAAGTCTAAATTTTTATCAACCAAAAACTCAAACGTACCAGCTCCCTCGTAGCCGATCGCTTTTGCTGCTTTTATGGCAGTTTCATGTAGCCTCTCTCTTGTTTTTTCATCAAGTAAGATAGCTGGACTCTCTTCGATCAGCTTTTGATGACGGCGCTGCATAGAGCAGTCGCGCTCACCTATGTGAAGCACGTTGCCATGGCTATCGCCGATGATTTGAACCTCGATGTGGCGTGGGTTTAAGATATATTTTTCCATATACATTGTGCCATCGCCAAATGCACTCATCGCTTCGCTCTCAGCCGACCAAAATGCTTTTTCTAAATCAGCCTCTTTTTCAACCACGCGCATACCGCGTCCTCCGCCGCCTGCAGCAGCTTTTAGTATGACAGGATAGCCTATCTTTTTAGCTAGCTCTTTTGCAGCTTTTGTGTCAGCCACAGCGCCGTCTGAGCCAGGGATGACTGGCACGCCAGCTCTTTGCATGACCTGTTTTGCCTTGCTCTTGTCACTCATCAAAGCCATCGCAGCAACGCTTGGTCCAATAAATTTGATCTTGTGGTGTGAGCAAATTTCAACAAAATTTTGATTTTCACTTAAAAAGCCATAACCTGGAAAGATAGCGTCTGCTTCGCTGATCTCAGCTGCGCTTATGATAGCTGGGATATTTAGGTAGCTATCGCTTGAGCGCTCTTTACCGATACAAATAGCCACGTCAGCGTATTTTACGTAAAGCGCGTCTTTGTCGGCAGTTGAGTAGACTACAACGGCTTCTTTACCCATCTCCTTTATCGTTCGCAAAGCACGAAGAGCGATCTCACCGCGGTTTGCGATTAAAATTCTTTTTAATTCCATTAATTTTTCTCCACGCCAAATAACGGCAATCCAAACTCAACTGGCTGTCCGTCAGAGACTAGCATCTCAGTGATCTGGCAGTCAAACTCAGCCTCGATCTCGTTCATAATCTTCATAGCTTCGATGATGCCCACTACATCGCCCTTTCTCACTCTTTGGCCTGCTTTTACAAATGGAGCAGCGCCTGGGCTTGGAGCAGCGTAGAAAGTACCTACCATAGGAGATTTTATGCTATCTTTTGGCGAATTTGCAGCTGGTTTTACCTCTGAGCTAACTACAACATTTACAGGTGTTGGCGTTGGAGCTGCTGCTTGTGCTACTGGCTTCGCAGGCGCGCAATAATCAGCAAATTTCTCTACCTCGACCTCAAAATCACCACTTTTTATCTTGATATGATTCATCTCCATACCATTAAAAAATTCGATAAGCTCTTTTATATC
>NZ_CALACG010000305.1 GCF_937890585.1 uncultured Campylobacter sp. | reverse complement strand
CAGTCTTTTTTAAACAAAGGAGAAAAAATGGCACTAGATAAAGAGCTAGTAAATTTCGGTGAAGAGCATGAGCTAAATGCGATCCTTTCAAAATTTGGCAAATCACAAAGCCAAAAAAATAGAGCGACACTTGGCGAGCTTGGCAAAAAATGCAAAGAAAAACTTGCCAAAAGAGTGCTAACTCAAGATGAATTTGGTGAGTTTGTAAAAGCTCATCTAAAAGAGCTTGAAGACAAAAAAGCCTAAATTTCTGGGGAAGACCCCAGAAATATCTTAAAAATGTACCTTAAATTTCGCCCAGAAACTTCTACCAGGCTCATATAGTCTAGTACCATTTGGTATCGTCTCATATCCCGCGATACCGCCGCCGTAACCACCTTTTGAATTATGATATGAATATTTGGCGTCGTTTAAATTTTCTGCAGCTATTAAGAATTGATAATTTTTATATTTATAGCCTGCACTTAGCCCTAGCGTCCAGAAGCTATCGCTCTTACCCAAGTCCATGCCGCCGACGTCTCCATATCCCTTTTGCGCGCGGTGTTGCGATGCGTTGGCGTATAGGTCAGCTTTGATAAACCACTCAGGCTTTTCTAGTCCGGCACTTAGTTTAAACGTTAGAGGTGAAACTTTAGGTAGCGCATCTCCCTTTTGTAGGCCACCAGCATCTTTAGTCACCTTGCCGTAGACATATGATACGCCCGCGCCTAGTCTAAATATATCAGCCAGTAATATATCGCCCTCGATCTCACCGCCATATAGTAGAGCGTCAGTATTAAAAGCGCTTGATGACATACCCATGGTGTTGTATTTTAGCATGATGTAGTCATCCATCTTTGATACAAAGAAATTTGTACTTAGCTCATAGTTTTGATCTTTTAGTACAGCTCCAAAATCAACCTGAGTGTTTCTCTCTTTGTTTAGCTCTAGGTTCGCGTCCTTGTTTGTCTCCCAGTGATCAGGCAGTCTTTGTGCGTGTCCCAGCCCCGCATAGAGCGTTAAATTTTGTAGATATTTTTCATATCTAAAAAAGCCTGAGAGTAAATTTTCACTCCTTTTTTTATGCGTTTTTATTAACTTTCTCTCGCCTACGTCTAGCCTAAGTCCACCAAAAAGGCCGTAGTTATTATCAAGAACGTACTCGTTTTGAGTATATATCGTTTTGTATGTTACTTTGCGCTCTTTTTCGTGTGGCTTTGATAGGGCGGCGTCCATAACGGCTTTAGACACGCCAGCTCCGCCAGTACCAGCACCTCGCCATTTAAATGTATCCTGCGAATATCCAGCACCAAGATAGCTCGTTAGATTATCGAAATTTAACTCACCTTCAAGCTTAACGCCATACATATCGCGTATTGGGTGGCTGATGCTATATCCTCTGCCCATTACATTACCAGGCACTATCGGACGCACTGGACGCATGGTAAAGTTATCCATTATGTGATTGATTTGATGATAGTATGAGCTTAGCCTGACTTTATGCTGACCGACATCTTGCTCGAGCTTGAAACCAAAAGACTTGCGATCAAACTGCGTGCCGTCTCTCATCCTATCAGCATAGGCTGCTTCGCCCTCGCCCAGGTCTGCACTTAGCTGCAAGGCGGTAGTATCAGTTGGCGTTAGCGTACCCACGAGCGAGACGCTATTTCGTTTATAGTGCGTATGCATTTTTTGTCCATCACCGCTTTTATAGTCCCCACTCTTGTAATGTCCGCCAGAGACCTCCAAGCTACCTAGCTCGTTGCCTGCTACCACGTCTGCGCTCGTCTCAAATCGCTTAAAACTTCCGCCAAGCACGCTCATATTTCCTCCAAAGCTTGGTTTTGAGAGCCTTGCTATATCTCTATCAAAAAATATACCACCACTAATAAGTGCGCCATATCTTACGTCTTGCGGCCCTTTTACGATGCGAACTGAGCTGTAGTTTTGCGCAGATATATAGGTGATAGGAGTATCCATACGCATGCCACATCCGCCATTTAACGTACTGCCATCGATAAGCACTGGCAGTCTAGCCGCGGTCTGCGAGCGGTAATAAACCTCACTACCGCCTCCGCCCTTGCGCTCCATAGAAAATCCACTCAAATTTGATATAGACTTGGCAATATCGCTGTTTTCTAGTATTGCGCCCTTTCCGACTAGTTGGGAATTTATGGGCTCTTCAAGGGCTGATTTATGTATAGTTGAAGAGATGACGATAGGGTTTAGAGTTGCTGTTTCTTCAGCGCCAAAAGCCAAATTTGACGCTAAAGCCAACGCTAAAACATAAGAAATTCTCATTTTTTCTCCTATGAAAATAATATTTAATATTGAAATTGAAGCAAAACTAGACTTAAATAAAGAATAAATATAAATGTAATGAAAATTACATGGTATTAAATTTAATAAAAAAGTCTTATTTTAGGCATTTATATTATGTGTGCAAAAAAGTAACTTTAAAAGCTTGGAGTTATAAATTTAGCCTGATTTTTTCATAAAATTTGAGTTTTCTTACCAAAAGCTGTGTGGTTATATTTTTAGTCAAAATGGTTTAGTTTAAGCAACCAATGCGCTCTATATTAAATTTAGTAAATTTACAAATTTAGACCTAAAAGCCTAAATTTCTGGGAGAACCCAGAAAATTTACTTGCAATCTTCTCTTGTCAAATTTATCACAGTAAAGTTCTTGCCGTTCTCGTAATTGTATATCCACGAGGCTTTATCTACCAAGCGATTATCCCTGCCACAAAACTCCTTTTTTATCTCTTCTATCTCATTTTTAGTAAATTTACTAAATTTAATATCATCGCTGTCATTTATAACAAAGGTGGTTTTTAGGGTTTCATTTTCACATGCAGAGCCTACTATTACGATATTATCATCAACTCTTTGCGGAGCAGTATCGTTGGTATACTTTACGATAACTTTAACAAATCCATTATCACAATCAACCGCAAACGTAGCGGTCAAGAGCATAGATAGAGACAATATTATTTTCTTCATTTTGTATCCTTTTTGGAAAGTATATTAAATTTATTTGAAAAGTAGTAAAAAGATAAATTTACGCCCAAACTAGGGCGCAAATTTCTTAAGGAGGAGATATTTAAGATTAAAATTTATAAGTGTAGCCTACGTAAAGTC
>NZ_CALACG010000304.1 GCF_937890585.1 uncultured Campylobacter sp. | reverse complement strand
AAGTTATAGACCCTAATATCCATAATAGCTGGTACAATGATAACCGCATCCACACAGGTGACGGCGATGACGTGGTAAATGTAAAAGATGGTGTGAGAATAGAAAAAGTAAATATCCAGATGGATACTGGTAGTAATACTTTTAAAGCAAACAATGTAACCATGACAGATGCTTGGGTAGATACTAGCGATAGATACTCTGAGGCAAGAGATGTAAATACTATGGAGATATCAAACTCTACGCTAACAAATGTAAATTTAAATAGAGAGTCACAAGATGCAGTGCTGGGATATCAAAGTCTAAAACTAGATAATAACAAAGGCGAGAGCGTTACAGCTTATGCAAAAGACCTACTTGAAGTAAAAGGCAATAATGATGGCAATAGTCACTATGAAACTGGATCATTTAGCTCAGCTCACGTTATAGCAGATGGTATAAGTATAGGTCAAGCAGGCTTTAGCAATAAAACAGGTGTTGATTTTACAGCTGATATATCAAATTTAACAGCTAAAACTCGTGTGTGGGTAGGTAGCTATGGTGAAAGTAATGATACGATAAATTTTAAAGGCAACAACATATTAAATAACCTTGAGGATTCAAGTAGTGCTGATATAGATACAAGAGGTGGCAACGATACTATAAATTTTGAAGGCAAAAACGTAGCTGGCGCCATCAATATAAATACTGATGCTGGCAATGACACCATAAATATCGGCGGCGAAACTAAATTTGGCGGAACACATGAAAAAAATGTATTTAAAAGCGTTCAGTTCTCTAGCATAAACATGGGCGATGGCGACGATACGATAAATATCGACAAAGGCGCTGAGCTAAAAAGCACTACCATAAGAATGGGCGATGGCGACGACGTTGTAAATTTAAATGGTAGTTTAAAACATGCTGGTGGTACATACTGGGATGGCTCAAGTACTATTGATCTAGGTAGTGGCAACGATATCATACATATCGGCAAGGACGCAAAGATAAATGCAGATGGCATGACTAGTGCTGGTGGTGAGTATAAAAAAGAGCATGGCGGTATAGTTATCCAAGGTGGAGCAGGTACTGATACGCTAGATATTGCTGGAAATATCGACTTTAGCAAGGTAGCTGGCTTTGAAAAAGTTAGCCTTGGCGGAAGCGCAAACAACGTAACACTAAATTTAACACTAGATGACGTGCTAAATATCACTCGTGGAAATGTGAGCAACACTCTTAGGATAGATGGCGAAAATGGCGATCAAGTAGATATGTCAGCCTTTAGCAAAGGCGGGGTAAATTCTGAAGGGTATACAGAGTACTCAGCTACGCATAATAATGGTACGACATTTACCATCGAGATAAAAGACGAAATAGTCTTACACTCTTAAATTTCATGCCCTAGTCTCCCAAAACTAGGGCAAATTCTTACAAAATTTCAAATTTTAGTACCATAGTACAATTTACAAAGCTCTTTTAAGATATTAAAATACGTTCAAAATTTTTAAATAAGGAAGTAAAATGGCAACAAGGATAGGCGTAATCAAAAGCATCTCACAAGGAGCAAATGTAATCGCAACTGCAAAGGATGGCACACAAAGAGTGTTAAAAGTAGGCGATGAAATTTTTCTTGGTGA
>NZ_CALACG010000303.1 GCF_937890585.1 uncultured Campylobacter sp. | reverse complement strand
TAGTTACACTTTTTTTGATCGGAAATGAAATGAAATTTAAAGATTTTAAAGAAAAAAACAGTAGCAACTATGACTTTTTCACAGCTGATGAGATGAGCTATAAAGAATTTGTACAACTAAGCTTTAAAGAATTTTTAACTAGCGATAGTGGCTCAAAGTGGCAGCTTGATATAGATGATAAAAGGTTTAACTCATTTCCAAATTTCACCCAAAAACATCAAATTTGCATATCAAATTTAGACTATGAAGATAATATTTTTCAGTTTAGAATTTGCTCAGAAAACAACGTATCAAGCCTTGGCTACCGCATGTTTACGAGCTTTGATAGCGCACATAAAGACTTTGTCACAGACGATATCAAGCACTCTGACGAGGTGATGATGAGCCTAAAGCTTGGCGAGCTTAAAGAGTTTCCTTGCATATCAAAATGCGGCTGGTGGATCAAAGATATCTGGCGAGACATGTATCCTATCTTGGACGAGACTAACAGCGAGGACTTTGTGGCTGGCATTATAAAAAACGAATTTACCAAAAAGATGACCGAGATAAATGAGTGCCTAAAAAACGCTCAAGATGGCGGCAAGCTTGACGAAATTATTGCTAAACTAAAAGATAAAATCAACTAAATTTAGAAATTTCCACCCACAGCACACGAGCTAGCTGGATATGAAGTAAGTCCGTAGTCAGCTGACTCAACGTTATAAAAGTCTAAATTTGCACTTCTGGAGATGATGTACTCAAAGCCTTTTTGATTTAGCTCGATCAAAATTTCAAGCTCCGTATCTCTTTTGCAGACGATACTTTCAAAAAAGTGGGAGAAGAAAGAAATTTTGGTATTTTCTTTTTGCATTGAGTGATTTAGCATGAGCTCCATGTTGCTAAAAATTTTAAAGATAGTTTGATTTGTCTCAAATTTGCCAAATCTAGCATAATAATTTTGCAAATTTGCGTCATTTAGCACGATATTTTTAGTGCAGTTTTTAGTGATCTGCTCGTAGATAAGACCAAAGAGCTCAATAGAGGCATTTTGATTATCCATCAACCTATTTTCGTGGTTTGTGACGACTACAAAGCCATCTTTTATCTCATATT
>NZ_CALACG010000302.1 GCF_937890585.1 uncultured Campylobacter sp. | reverse complement strand
AATTTGCTTCGTCGTTACCAAGATCGCCCTCTCGCCGCACTGAGCCTGCGCCTTTTTTAGCGCCTCCATACTGCTCTCGCCGGTAAACGTATAAAACTTCGTCGCCAAATCTTCTCCTTCGTTTCTCGCTAAATTTAGCCGCCTCTAGCCCAAATCGTCGCGGCAAAAGCTATGCATTTTCCGTTCCCGCTTAAAATTTAGGCTTTGTGGCCGCTAAATTTTAAAATCTCCCTCCGCTTTTATAAACGCGCCTCATCGTCCCAAGCGGCAAAATCACGCTAGCCCTGCTTTGCGCGCCGGGATGGGGCAATGTTAGCCGCGCGTCGTTTCTACTTCGTCCGCTAAAATACAAAATATCTATATCAAGCGTCCTAGGCGCGTTTTTAAAGCTTCGCACGCGCCCAAAACGCCTCTCTAAATTTGCCGTTATTTTTAAAATTTGCCTCGCGGCAAGGCTCGTTTGCACGAGCATTACGGCGTTTGTGAAATCAGCCTGCTCCTTAAACCCAAATGCCTCGTTGATGAGGAGGGCCGAGTTTTCGACGACGTGAAACCTGCTGTCTCGGCTAAGTTTAAAATACAGCCCATTAAAGCGCTTTTTCACGTCGCCGATATTACCGCCAAGCCCCAAAATAACGCTATTTTTAAAGCCCGGTTTAAAATCAAAAACCTTCGGGAAAAAGAGGCATTTGCCAAACCGTCTCGCCCCCGCTACCCTCATAAAATTTCGGCCCCGTTTTCGCGCACGACCACGACGTCCTCGATGCGCACGCCAAATTCATTTTCTAGATAAATTCCAGGCTCCACGCTAAAGACCATGCCCTCTTTTATGAGCGTTTCGCTCCTTGCTGAGATGACTGGAAGCTCGTGTATATCGACACCCACGCCATGTCCTGTCGAGTGAAAAAAGGACTTTTCATATCCAGATTTTGCTATCACGCTTCTTGCTGCAAGGTCTATCTCGCACGCCCTCACGCCAGCTCTTGCGACCTTTATCGCAGCAACCTGAGCCTCTTTTACGATCTCGTAAATTTCTTGCATCTTGGCGTTTTTAAATTTTTGCTCCTTTGAAAAGTTAAAATTTTCATCAAAGCAAGCAGTTCTGGTGCGATCAGAGCAGTAACGCTTAAATTT
>NZ_CALACG010000301.1 GCF_937890585.1 uncultured Campylobacter sp. | reverse complement strand
CAATACATTCGCTTTAAAATTTTCAATTAATATTGTTTAGATATTATAATGGTATTACAATTATATTTAAAAGATATGATTCTAATATCATAAAAGTATATAGGGTAGGGTGGTGAGCTTAAGTTTTAGAAAACTATGATACTCATGAAGTTATTTACTTTTTTATTTGGCAATATTAAATTCGCACATTTTTCATTTTGTATTTAAATTCTATTTTTCACCTGTTGTTAGCATGTGTATTATTCTTATTATTGCTCTTTTTAGGTTAGCGTTTTTTGCTTTCGCTTTACTTATGTACATGGCTATTTTTCATTAGCAGGTGAATTTTGTCTTTATTTAAAAGCAAAAGTTGTTTCAGTATCAGTATAATAGAATCCGATTAAAATACAAGCTGTTAAACTAAATAGATAGTTGTAGACATAGACTACTTATTTGTAGTTTTGCTGTTCAAACTTTTTATGATCAAGCAGATTACTAAACAATTCTCAAGCCGATTTGCTATTTTAATTTTATACTTCCTGCCGGAGATTTGGTTCATTGGTATCAAATTTTGTTATTAAGAATAGATATTAATGAAAGGACAACAGCTTATAAGATAGTTATTGATGCCACTATCACAAGTGCTATAATAACTAAAGCAACTGCAACGGTTATTATTATAGGCTTTGCAAGTGTATCAATCTTATTTTTTGCCTTTGCAATTATCATCAGTTTATCTGTTGCTTCAAATAGTATCATAGGTACAGCCCATGATAGATAATACCCTAAAAATATCATCCCACTAGCGGGGATAAAAAATATTAGTATATTCGATATGAGTAAAATATTTGTTTTTACAGTATCGTTTTTTACATTAAATTTGTCCATTAGGCTTAGCGCTGTCCAAGTAATGATAAAAAACATTAACGTATAAGACATGGCAGCTATAAGTGGATGAACTTTTCTAAGTCCATTAGGCAATATAGATGCAGTTGTAATGGTATCAGCTAGTATTAGAACCCCACTTCTTGTATCTATTGTAGTGTTTATTATATCTCCTGAGTTTTTATAATCAGATCCTATAAGTACGATAGCATCGTTAAAGTCTTCATCTATATTATCAAGTTCGCCTGCTTGGTAGATAGTGATATTTTTATAGTTTGAAGCCTTGGCTACATCATCTATTCTTTTAAAAAGTATGCGAGAGTTTAACATCTCGTCAAAACTAGGTTTATAACTTGCATCACACTCGCTATTTTCATTATTATTAGTCAAACTAAATATCTTAGCTATATGTGCTATTTTTTTGCCATCTTTACAAAGATAGGGGCTATAACCTCTTATTATACCGTCTTTATTTTGATCTACTTGAACAGATGCAAATTTCACGCTTTTATTAAGATATGGTTGTATAAACATCTTGTTAGTATAAGTTGGTATATATATCGGGTACTCTTTGGCATGAGCATTTAGTGCATCTATTAGTGTTTTGTCGTCAGCTGTTATGGTGCCATTTATATCGCCACTATATGCAAGGTAGTAATCCAGTAGCACCCCTTTTGGTTTTTGTCCTGCGATTTTAGAGTCTAGTTTATTTAGTATATTTGCCAGTAGCGATCGCGGCGTATAGTTAAAGCCTAGCGTTTCATTACCATTGCTTAGGTTGTGATCACGTAGATATTTTTCATCTATCATCACTACTATTATGCGTGGTGCATTTGTGGGGTTTTGGCTAACATGTGAGTATGTTTTTAGTGTGATGTCATACTCGACGTCGCCTATACTTTTTCTAATAAACTCATAATCAGATATCGCATTATATACTAGATAGCAAATGCCAGCTAGCACTCCAAATACAATAGAAAATTTAAAATTTCCTAGCTCTTTTAAAAGTGCTAGCTTTGGACTTAGTGTACTTTTAGCTATTACTAAAAGGCTTGACTTGATCAAATTTAACAATGTCATAAACTTGCTTATTTAACTTCTAGGCAGTATATGTCGTATTCATCCCTATCTAAAAATCTCATAATATCGCCTGATTTATATGATACTTTTGAGTTATTTGATGATATTATATTTTGATCTTGTACTTTATACTCATCTACTAGCTCGCCATCTCGGTAGTATAGTATAGAGCTAATGCTTGGAGCAAGTTTTAGTGTCTCTTTTTTTGCATCAAATGCAGCGCAGTTTGAGTCACCTCTAGTAAAGGCGTTTTTGTTTTCTACTTCAACCTTTGCAAAGTAAGCTTTTATGCCAGCAAGAGATAATATACCAGATGATTTACTAGCAGTGTATTGATCGCCTGTCTTGTTAAGAGTTAGCTTTTTATTAGAAACATCATCTTTTAAACTTATCTTGCCATCACCACTTATGTATTCGATAAGCGAACCTTCATCCGCCATTTTGCTAGTGCTTGGTTTGCCATCGATATGATAGACTACATTACCTTGCGTGGTTAAAGATACGTTTGCGATAGCAAGTGATGCCATTAGGGGCAAAGCCAGGGTGAGTTTTAGCATTGTAAATCCTTTTAAAAAAATAATAAGATATTAATACATACCGACTTAAAGTGGAGTGAAATTAAGTCGGTATAAAACTTATTCTCCGTTTATTATAAAAGCAGCCCAATAATATGGATGAAGCCCTTGTTTTATCATATTGAGTTTAGCTTTTTTTAACAGCACATTATATTCATTTTCGCTATTGTTAGCTTGGCTTTTCCAAGCCCCATTTTCATCGAGATTAACATTTTTAATGTTGTTGTAAAAATCTTTCATTAGTCCAACAGTTTGTTTGTCATCCACTTTCCACAAACTCATCATGACGTTTTTTACACCAGCTTGCATAAATGTTTTTGGTAGCGCAGCAACAGAATTAGTATCTGCCATATCAACGACACCTGTTTCGCATGCTGATAATACAACCATATCAGTTCCCTGTAAATTTAATCCAGATAGTTTTAATGCGGTTACAACACCATCTTTTGTTTTTGTGTTTGCTCCACTTAAGGCTATACCTGATTTTAACATAGGGTTAAGGATATTGTGATCATTTATAAAGAACCCGTGAGTAGTTACGTGTAGAATTTTTGGAGAAGTTACCTTAAACATGTTTTCAAGGCTTGCATTTTCACGGTTATATACATCTATATTATCAGCAAATATACCCTTGATCGCTTCCTCTTCTTCTTTAAAGCCCTTTAATCTTGTAAAAAATTCTACAGAATTTACGGCTCTAGTCATAACCTCTTCATTTACGTTTGTAGTATTGATATCAGATATATTAGCCTTTACTGAGCTACTTGATACCTTATCATATGCTGGGTCACTAAAGACAGCCATGTGATTTTTTGTGTCAGATGTGTTAAATCTATGCGTTCTTACAAATTCTTTTGCAGACATTATGTATCTAATGTCATTATTTTCAATAAAATAACCAGAGCCAGTTACCAGAGCTTCAAAAGGCATAAGTCGCAATGCTCCGTCCGTAGAAACTATAAATTTATTGTGGTTGCCAAGTTTTTGGCTAATATTTTTGTTAAAGATTAGCTTATAAAGACTTGATAGCGTTTCAGTGCTCTCTTTAGAGATAGTGTGATTTTGCTCACTACTCTTTGCTAATTTTTCTATATCTTTTCTAAAACTATTAATAAGATCATTAATCTTTTTACTATCTTGGTAGCTATAGACAAAAAGGTCTATATTTTTCTTATTATCAGCTATAAAAACAAAGTATTGTTCTTTTGCATAACCAAAATCCACATATAACTCATCATTGTTTATATAGTTTGCTATATCTGAAATAGTAATTTTTTCTAGCTTTTTCTCCTCTTGGAATTTTTCAGAGGCACTCGCGAGCTCTAACTCGATACCGTTGATTTCTTTTTCTAGCTTTTCAATTTCATTTTTATCTTTTTTTTGAATATTTAGTTCGGCCAGTGTTCGCTGTTTGGCTTCAAACTGCTCTATCTTATCCAGTATATTCTTATCAGTTATATAATACTTCATCATAGCTATTGTGTTTTCTTTATCTAGCAAACTACCTTTTGAGTTGATAAAAAAATCAAACGCAGATGATTTTAGGGCTTTGATGTTTGAGTTTGCCTTGTTTGATTGTGCAGCTTGATAAATCGAATCAACCAGTGTAAGAAGGTATAAGCCATTGTTTTCCAGAAATTTCTTTTGGTCAGAACTTTGTAAATTTTTAAAAGATTCTTTTCTATTATTATCAAAATCTATATACGCTTTTTGAGCGTATTCTGCTGCATTATTATAGTCTTTTAAGCCATGATATGCTGTTGCTATGTTTAGGTTGATAAGTGGTTCTGGATTTCTTTTTTCTAAAAATTCTTCTGATACTTTGTAGTATTTTATAGCATTTTTTAAAAAGCCCATTTCGTGTAGCAGCGCACCAGAATCTATAAAATATATCCAACTTGTACTATAAGCTTCATTTGGTTGTTGATATTTTACCATTTTGTCATAATTTTGTATATTGCTTTTCATGAGTTCTTTTGTAGATATGCTTGGGGTACGAGTGCTGCCTATTATTTCTAAATTGAGTCCATACGCTTTATTATTTGATGATAAACAAAACTCAGCAAGTGGATGATTATAAATATTATATGCAAGCTTATAGTCATCTATAGCTAGATCTATTTTACCCTCTGAAAGATAGTTGTGAGCGATATTATAGTAAAGCTCCATTATCTCAGGTTCGTCCCCACAGCTAATAACAAGTTCACCATTGCTTATAAGCGATTTAAATTTTTGATTAACTAAATCTCTAAAAATAGTGTTAGAGTTTTTATATTGACCTACTTTTTGATAGCTTTTTGCAAGTATAAACATTGCCTTAGATTTATCATAGTAAGTTGAATCCGCGGCTATGTCCTTTAGTAAATTTATAGATTTTTCATAGTCACCAACATTAAAGTATGCTTCTCCTAGTATGTCACGGTATAAGTCGCCAAAATCTTTTGTTTTAAGAGCAATTTCGGCTATCTTTTCTCCAGTCAAGATAACGGTACCATAATTTTTTGTAAATTTCATATAGTTGCCTAATTGAAAAAAAGACTTATATAATAGATCTAAAGCATTTTTATTTTCTTTACCGTTTTTAAGATGATCAAGACATATATCTATGGAATCCGTAACGTATCTAACAGCTTCATTATTTTTGCCACCTATTTCATATATATATCCATTTGCTACATCTAAATAAAATTCAGCCAACTGCAAACTATTTTCTCCATACTTTATCCTCAGTAGCCTTATTGTTTGGTAAATAGTAAAGTCATCTGAAAAAATAAAACCAGTTCCTGAATCTCTGTTAAAATCTATACTTTGTTTATAAAAATCTAGCGCTCTATCATTATCGCCTATACTGCGAAATGCAACAGCCAGATCATGAGTTTCGCAACCATAGCTATCTTGACAATAGTTCTCAACAGAGATATTGTTTTTTAAGCTTACTAATTGTTCTCCCCAGCCGTCATCATCGATATATCCCGGATCTTCAAATTTTTTCTTATCGGCTTTGAGTCTTTCTTCGTAACTTTCATACAGATACTTAAAATAAGCACGGATAGCTTCCGTATTATACTCGATCTCTTTTTCAGAGTTACCTAAATTCTTGTAAAAGGTCGCTATATCATTATATATGTAAGATACAAACTTACCATATTCATTTTTAGCATAATCAATCTTATTTTTATCACTTGGTGTGAGATATTCTATGAGCTTTAAGGCATGCTTTAAAGCATTTTGATAATCACCTTTTTTACCATATTCTTTATATGCAACGTGCTCAGCATAAAGTTCATTTTCTACGGCACAAAATACAATAGAAATACTTAATAACAAAACTAAAATACTCTTCATTTG
>NZ_CALACG010000300.1 GCF_937890585.1 uncultured Campylobacter sp. | reverse complement strand
ACTCAAGCTAGCATAGAGCTAAACCTTGCAAAAGGGGAGCAGCATACCTTAACAAAAGAGGTGCTTAAAGCAAAGGTTGGGAACACTTATGAGTATAGTGGTGTTAAAAGGCGTCGCCTATACATCTCTTTAAACTATCGCTTTTTCTCAGAGGGAAGTACATTATGGCTTTTAGAAAACGGAGATTTTAGTAAGTCCGTAATTCTAGGCTATATATGGAGAAGTGAAGATAAACTTCGCTTCTTGTATAAGGGAAGCTCTAAAGAACTATCTAGCTCTATCGCAAGTGATAGAATGCAATATCCCCTCAAAGGCTATAATGTTGGAGCATCTGTGCTTCTTTCTGTAAAAGGAATATCTGCTTATGCAGAAAAAGATATGCTAGAAGTTTCTTTTTCTGAGGATTTTCTTAATGACACTAACTCTACTTTCTCTTTGGTATTTAAAAGAGGAGATAAAGGGGGAGATGATTACTTCAATACAAGAGGGAATAGCCTATATGCTAAGGGAGAGTATAACTCCTATGATAATCTTACAGCCCCTAACTTTGTTATCCCTAAGTCAAAGCGAAACGTAGAGTTTATTATAGGGGATTGGAGTGACACCTTAGCTAATAAGCGTTTTAGGGCACAGACTACCTCTTTAGGTGGCTCAGGATTTCTACAAGGGACTATCACGCTAACACCTGCTGAAAACTCAACAGGGAGTAGAGGGGCTTACAAAACGAGTGTATGGGTTTATAAAAAAGATACTTACCTTGTAATGAGAGCCACAGAACAGGCGACAGGAGGCAATAAAGAGTTTATAAACTTAACAATGTCTTCTCTTTCACTTTTAAGCCTTTAAAAGGAGGGATAAATGGAACTATATAGTTTAAAGGATGACCTTGTAGCAGAGACCCCTTACATCATAACAGATAAGGGTACGCTTTATACAAAGTTTTTAGATGATAAAGAGCTAAAAGAGCTAGGGTATCTAAAGGTATCCTACAAGGATTATCCAGCAAATGTAGATGAGTTTAAAAAGGTGGTGCAGTCTAGTGAAGTCAAAGGAGACACTTACGTAATATCTTATGAGATAGTAAGCAAGAACCTAGAGGAACTTACAGCACTTTTTAAAGAAAAGACACAAGAGCTCCTAGACGCTAAAGCAAAAGAGAAAGGATACGATGACATACTCTCTGCTTGCTCTTATGCAGGCTATGACAATGACTTTAGAGCAGAAGGAGAAGCCTTTGGTATTTGGAGAGCTAAGGTGTGGAAGTATGGCTATGGTTTGCTAAATGCTATTGCTGAGGGTAAGCATAAGATGCCTAAGAGCTTTGATGAGATTTTAGCAGAGATGCCAACACTTGAGGAGGTGCATAATGGCTGAGAAGTTACAAAGAATAGTAGTTAAGCCTTTTGGTAAGGATAACTTTGAGACAGCTAGTCCGTTTAAGTATAAAGACATAGACATACCTGTGGGCTACATAACAGATGGTGCAAGTATCCCTAGAATATTTTGGTGGATGTTTGAGCCTTATAGCCCTGAGTATCTAACAGCCTCTGTGATACACGATTACTTAACAGATGATGCCTTAAGACTTTATATAAAGCTAGGTAACAATAGTGATTTTAAAGTAGCTGATGATACCTTTAGGGAGCTCTTAGAACTCTTAGGGGTAGCTAAATGGAAGATACTGCTTTTCTATTATAGTGTAAGAGCCTATCACATAATCAAATATGGGAGAGATACAAGTGCTAAGTCCTAGTTTATATCTTAGTGGCTTTCTGCTACTTACAACTTTGTTTCTAGGGTATAGGTATCAAAGCCTAGACAATGAGCTGAGTGTCACAAAGGAGAGGCTAAAGTCTAGTGATGAGATGAACCAAAAGCTAAAAGATGAGATAAACGAACAAGATAGGCTCATAAATCTCAAACTAGAAGCAATAGAGAAAGCCAGCAAACAAAGGCAAGTAATAGAGATAAAAGCAAATAAAGTCAAAGAAAGGGTGCTATATGAGGACAAAAAGGATATGTCTAATGCTCTTGACATCAGTGTTTCTTATGTGCTTGATGGGTTGCGAAAGCAAGCAGGCAGTGCTAAATAAGTATGACAAGATACCAAGCTACCTATTACAAGCCCCTATGATAGCAGATAGGAACGTAACAAACCAAAGTGATGCAGGGGTGTTATTAATAGATGTCTATAGTGGTTATGAGAAGTGTATAGGACAGCTAGAGGACATAAAAAAGTATGAAGCAAAAAGAGATAAACAATAAAAACATAAGGGTGTGTAAATGGAACGAATAATAAAGAGAACAAAAGCCTTTTGGCTAAATAAAATGGTTGTAGTAGAAATAATATTATCCGTCCTAATAATGTATGTTTTTACCTATAAATTTTAAAAAAAAGGGGCTAGGTAATGGATGATCTTATGGATAGGCTAGGCTTTTACTTTTGGGTGATAATAGTTGGCTTTGTAGGCGGCGTGTTAAGCATTGCAGGGGGTAATGCCAAGGTTGCAAGCGATGGTAAGGCTATCATAAATTTTTTCGTTGGCACTATTAGCTCGACTTTTATATGCTGGGTAGCTTACGAGACGGCATTTTATTTCACAGAAAAAGGGAGCTTTAGTCTCGCAGTCGGTGGCTTTTTTGCATGGAGAGGCACAGCTTGGGTTAGTGCCGTGATCGACAAAGCAATAGACAAAAAGATAGACCACTTAAGTGATAACAACTATGACTATACGCCAAGACCGCCTCGCGACTACGATATAGGAGATGAAAAATGAACTACACAAACTACACACAAGCTTTTAATCTTTTAATGAGCTTAGAATTTAGTCGCCCTGAAAAAGCCCTACATAAAAATCCAACAGAAAATGGGCTAACTTTTATGGGCATTTATGAAGCCGCTCACCCAAACTGGCAAGGCTGGGGGCAAGTTAGGGCAGCTATCAACGCATATGGTGATCTTAAAAAGGCTAGCATCGCCCTATATAATGATGACGCATTAATCGAAAAAGTAAAAATATTTTATAAAAAAGAATTTTGGGACAAAATGAGACTTGACGAGGTAGATAGTGGGTTAAAAGCGTGTGAACTCTTTGTTTTTGGCGTAAACGTAGATACAGTGCCAGCAGTTAGGGTTTTACAAAGGCTTTTAGGTGTAGTGGTGGACGGCATTATGGGTGCCCAGACTCTTAAAGCGTTAAACAACTACGACGAGCGAGCCTTTGATAGTGATTTTGATAGGGCAGAGATCGCCTATTATCGAAATTTAATAAGAAAAAACCCACGCCTTGGTGTATATGAGCAAGGTTGGGAAAATAGAGCGAGGAGCGTATAATGGCTGAAAGAAATTTAGGCGACGAGATCGACGAAATAAAAACACAACTACAAACAATTATGAATAAGATCAGTAGCCTTCAAGATGAAACTAGATCGTTGCGAAGTTTTACAAACGACCTAAACAACACAATCAATAGCTTTTCATCAAGGATTAAACGAATAGAGACAAATGGACTAAAAAGTGCCGTAAGCGACTTGCGCGATGATCTTGATTTGCAAAGAATAAAAGTAACTAGACTGGAGAGAAAAGACAATGGATTTTAAAAACGCATATTTAGAAAGAACGAGAGAGCTATTAAAACTAAGCATCGGAGCGGACACGCCATATCAAGAAACACTAAAATATCTTGATGATTGTTTTGAGAAATACGAGATACCAAATCAACACAGAATAAACGTGCTTTCTCAAATGCTGCCACTAATCACAACGCAGTTTACGATCACAGCAATGCAAACTGGGCTTGAGCTAACACAACAAGACCTAAGCTTTGAGTTATCACTAAAAAACCTTGAAAAGCAAGCAGCCGCAATGGATGCAAACATTGAGGGCATAAAAGAGCAAACAAGAAATACTAAACTAAAAAATGATGAGCTAGAGGCTCAAGCGGCAGATAAACTAGAAAATTTAAAAGAGCAAAACAATCTCTTACGAGCTCAAATAGCAAAACTAGCAAAAGAGCAAGCGCTAGCAGAGAGCCAACAACGTGCAGTAGATAGGCAAGTGATCGACAATAGGATTATTAAATCAATGTCAGTGCTTGGCAACTTCATCGCAGAAAATCAAGCTGGTGGTATGATAGTGCCGTCTGATATGACAAAGTATTTGTTTAATATGGTGCATGCGCTAATTAAAAACGATATAACGATCGATGAAAACAAAAACTTCACGATGACAAAGAAATGATCGGCTTAAGCGATATATTAAATTTAACAAACTCAGACACTGGCGATGACTATGAGTTTATGGCTGGTGGCCAGTTTGATTTTTACCAAGCAGGTAGTCTTGGCTACTCTGCTTTTAACACACCTTCGCCTGATTTAAGG
>NZ_CALACG010000299.1 GCF_937890585.1 uncultured Campylobacter sp. | reverse complement strand
ATGATGAGATATTTAATAATGAAAATTTAATAGAAGGCGAAAAAAACTTTTACGATATCTTGCGTATCATAAATAATGCAACGTCAGGCGATAAAGAATACATAATAGACCTAACTCATGGATTTAGACATATCCCGATCTTGGCAACTATTTCACTTATCTCTCAAAGTTTAAATAATACAGACAAAATTAAACATATATTTTTTGCAAAAGAAATGAAGCCCAGAGAAGAATATGAAATAATCGACTTAAAAGAGTATCTGGAGCTTGCAAATATCTCATATATACTTGAAAGTTTTAATCGCAACTACACAGTAGCTTTAGCCTCTAAATTTAAAAATAAAAATTTTCATGATCTTGCAAACCAGCTATCAACTATTTCAAACCATATACTATCTAATTCATTAAAAGCTCTTAGCAACGATACTGATAAAATTTTAAATAATATAGAGTTGATTTTAAAAAATGAGCAGATCGAAACATTTAAAAGCAGCCTTAATGACATACAGCAACATATAAAAGAGCTTCAAGACATAGGCAAGCAAAAAGATTCTATGAAATTTTATAGAATGTCTAGGTTGTTAAGCTCGAAAGGGTACTTATTAAATTCTATAACCCTGTTATTTGAAGCTATTGGGTATTACTGTGCAGAAAGCTTTGAATGTTTTGGCAATAATGTAAAAATGCACATTGATGCCTTTAGAAAAAGTAAAAATTTCAATGCCTATGATCTAACACACGAGTCTAGAACTTTTGTAAAATGGATGGAACTAAGAGATGAAAAATATCTAAAAAAAGGTGGTGTGGCATACTATGATATAAAAAATAAGCTGGAGAGCATAAGAACTCTTGGTAATTTTAGAGATTTTATAAAAGAGGCGGAAAAGCTAAGAAATAATCTAGCTCACGGTAACGCAAGTGAAAAAATAGAAGATTCAAAAAAAGAGCTCACAAAAATGTTAGATAAATATAATTCATTTTGTATAGTGCAAAACATACTGGGAAATAAAAAATGAAAACTCTTTTTATTTTAATGAATCATACTCTAACACCAGAACAAGAGGAGGATGCGAAAGAAAATTTAAAAATTGAGAAATTTGTAAATATAGCTGATGCAAAGTGGAGCGACATAGATCCGTTTGAAAAAAGTGTACTAAATATCGTAAATATCTACAAAGATAGACTTACGGGGCAGGCTAACGCAGGCGATGTGTTGTTAGTTCAAGGTGACTTTGGAGCAACATATAATATGATAAAATTCGCAAAAAATATGGGTTTAACCGTCGTATATGCTACTACAAAGCGCATAGTAAGCGAATATATAGAAAATGGAAAAGTCGTAACAAAACGAGAATTTAAACATGCAAGATTTAGAGAATATGAGGATTTATAATGGCGGAGTTAAGCAATAAAACAT
>NZ_CALACG010000298.1 GCF_937890585.1 uncultured Campylobacter sp. | reverse complement strand
GCTCAGGGCTTGCTTTTTTGTTGTCTATACCGACACCATTTTCTCTAAAGAAAAATGCAAAGCTCATACCTATAGACGTTGCTAAGCTTGCATTAGCAGCTGTTCCTTTTGCCAAAAGAGTATCAAAAGTTTTTGTTTTATTTGTATCATAAGCATACTCTAATAAATTTGATCTTATTGAAAGATCTGGAATTTCAATAGTCATATTAGCATCACATCCAAGATCATCTATGTAATATTTGATGTACTTAGCTGTTTCAGCGTCACTTAAATTTTTATTAAAAATGAGTCCAAACATATCCGTGCAATTTGCTTCATGTGAATATAAAGATGTTATGAGAAATATGATCATAGCTAAGTGTTTCATATCGCATTTCACATATCATGGTGTTTTAAAAGATAATGATAAAAAGGGCTCATTTGTGTCCTTCCAACGAGAAGATTGATATCCCTAGGGAGGATCCCTAGGTTATTTTTTAAGCTTTTTTAGTAGCTTCTCTCCAGTCATCGCTTCCGCTTGTGCCTGCAGCTACGTGCTCCCAAACTATCTTTCTATAGTTCATTGAAACTTTAAAAAGCTCAGTTTTGTCGCTGTTTAGCTTGTCTTGAGCATTTGGGCTTACTAGAGTGATATCTGTTATAGTTGCGTCTTCTAGTTTTGTAGTAAAGAAGTGCTCAGCGCCACCGCTAGTTGATGTTCTATACCAGTGGATCTCAACCTCTGGAAGTCTCTCGCCCTGAGTTAATGCGTTGTAAAGAAGTGGAACAGCTTTGTTTAAAGATGTTGTAAAGCTAAATGGCTTATGTACTCTTTGTCCTGATGGTTGGCCACTTTGTGGATCTACTGGAACAGTTACGATGTGAGAAACCTCTTGTGCCATGATCTCATCTTCGTGACCTGACTGATAGCGATTACCGATACTAGCTTCTGTTGAAGCACCACTTGAGATAAGTCCTTGAGTAGAACCTTTCACCTTAATATACACTGGTTGTGACATATTTACTCCTATTAAAAAATTTGGTTATTTTAACTTTTATTAACTTTCTATTTTATTAAAAACATTACTTTTTTAA
>NZ_CALACG010000297.1 GCF_937890585.1 uncultured Campylobacter sp. | reverse complement strand
ACGTACAGCGCATTATCTCAAACTTTGAAATCAATGCAACTTATTCCAAATCATCTAACTCCGTATTTTTCCGCGCTGACGAGCATATCTACGATCAAATTAAAGACGCGATAAAGAGTATAGATAAGCAGCTCGAGCAGGTACAGTTTAAACTTACCATAACCGAAACAAATTTAAAAGACATCAAAGATCGCGGCACAAAGCTTCAAAGCTTGCTTAAGCCGCTAAATCACGGTGATTTGGCTTATTACATAAATTTAATCACTTCGCCCTATACCACGAACTCAAACGTAATTAGAAACGATGATGACGGCTTTTTTGGCGTTTTAAATTTCCTTGATACCAATGGGCTTACCAAAATCATATCCAGCCCTTTTTTAACGGCTCGCAACCATACCGAGGGATATTTCTCAACTGTCCAAAACATTCCCTACCTGGTGCAAAATAGCCAAACTTCAGCCACTCAAACGACTACGCAAAATTCATACGAATACAAAGACGTTGGTCTCAAAGTAACTCTAAAACCTATCATTTTACGCGATCATATAGATTTTGATTTACATCTTATCCTCGAGGACCTTTTATCATCAAGCAATACCCTAACCCCTACCACATCAAAAAAGGAGCTTAAAAGCTCGTATTCTCTAAAACGCGGCGACATCTTAGTCTTATCCGGCATAAACAAAAGTACTAATCAAAAACAACGTAACGGCATCCCCATACTTAAAGACATCTTTTTACTTAAATATCTTTTTTCTGTCGAGCAAGATCAAGAAATAGACTCAGTCGTAACTTTAACGATACAGGTAATTTAAATTTGTAAAGTTTCAAAGAGACTATATGCAAAATTTCTCCTTTGTAAATAATCTCGGCGAAGTAAAAAGCCTTCTTGATATATCAATGTCCGCAAATTTTAGCAAGCGTTATTATGCTGAAGTCTCAAATCGTATCAATACCTTAAACTCTTTTAGCATTATGTATCAGCAAAAAGGAGTATTTTTGACTATCACGCTAAATGGTTGCTTTCGCGGTGCTTTAAAGGGCGAATACGGCAAATTTAAGTCGCTTGATTGGAAATATATCCCTAGCGATATAAAATCTCGTATGAAAAACGGCGAAAAGCTTGAAATTAGGGATTTAGTCCAGATTTTAAATTATCAATGGTTGCTTTTAATTAAACGCTATTATAAGAAATATAAAGGCGTTGATCGCTCCTATGTTCGCTGCTTTGAGCCGCATAAAAAGGACGGCGTGCCGCATATTCATGCTCTTTTTTACGTTCCTGCGCATACTATTCCTTATCTTTTTGAGTGCTATAACTGTCTCTTATACACATCTGACGCTGCCGATGAATA
>NZ_CALACG010000296.1 GCF_937890585.1 uncultured Campylobacter sp. | reverse complement strand
TCGGTTTTTGCTCTGCCGCAGCAAAAATGCCCAAGCAGAGCAATTTTAGGCTCATTTACCAAATTTAGCTAACGCTCTTTGGTAGTCCTCTTCGCTATCGATGCCGATACTTTGACTTTCAACCTCTAGCATCGCTATCTTTTTGCCATTTTCTAGGGCTCGCAGCTGCTCGAGCTTCTCAGTATTTTCAAGGCTTGAAGGCATGAGCGCGCAAAACTCTTTTAGACTTTTTACGCTGTATCCGTAGATGCCAAGGTGCGCCTTGTAGCTTTTGCACTCGCTTCTGTTAAATGGTATCCTTGACCTTGAAAAATAAAGCGCATAGCCCTCAAAATCAGTCACCACTTTGACTAAATTTTTATCATCCGCAAACTCATCGTCCATCTTTTTGTAGCAAGAAAACATAAAGGCTTTCCCTTTATTTTGCTCGCAAAATGCCCTAAATTTAGCGATATTTTCAGGCTCGATAAATGGCTCATCAGCCTGAACATTTATGATGATCTCGCTCTCACTTAAACCCAAAATTTGTGCCGCTTCGTTTATCCTGTCAGTGCCACTTTGATGATCTTTGCTAGTTAGCACCGCTTTTATGCCGTGAGCCTTGGCGATATCAAGCACGCTTGGCTCATCCACCGCAACCGCCACATCATCCACGCCGCTTACTCTAAGAGCCGTCGCCACAAACATCGGCACGTCGTTTATCTCTTTTAAAATTTTATTACTAAACCTTGTTGAGGCAAGGCGGGCTGGGATGATTATCATCGCTCGATCCATTCTAGGACGCACTTTTCGATCTCGTCCTCTTTTATGATGTTTTTGTGTAAAATTTTCGCACTAAATAGCGAGTTTATCGAGCTTGGCACGCTGTCATTTAAGATTTTAGCGGTCTTTGCCAGCGCATCTTTTTCATCTTTTGTATTTGTGATCTGGCACGCCTTGATCATGCTTGGCGTAAATTTCACCCAGTGCGCGGTCGATGTGATGACGCTTACTCGGCTAGAATTCACCATTTTAAAGCAAGTAGCCGTATGCGGATCGATCGCGTAGCCGTCCTTTGCGAGCTTTGCGATATATGCCTCGCACTCTTTGTCGTCGCACCAGCTAGCCTCAAAGTCCTCTTGTAGCGCTTCAAGCTCTTGCTTGCTAAGCTTATAAAATTTATTTTTAGCAAGGCTTTGCATGAGCTCGTTGGTTCTAACGCTGCCAAATTTATCAAATAGCAAGCGCTCGACGTTTGAGCTGATCAAAATGTCCATGGCTGGGCTTATCGTCTTAACCAGCTTTTTATCTCTTAGGTCGTAAACGCCAGTGGTGAAAAACTGCGTCAAGATGTTGTTTGCGTTTGAGGCGATCTTGATCTTGCCGATCTTTGCGCCCATTTTTTTAGCGTAATACGCCCCAAGTGCATTGCCGAAATTTCCGCTTGGCACGATGATGTCAAAGCTCTCGTTTGCCTTAAGCCCCTTTTGTTTTAGCAAATTTGCGTAAGCGTAGGCGTGGTAGATGATCTGAAAGAGTATTCTTCCAAAATTTACCGAGTTTGCCGCACTTAGTTTAAGGCACTTTTTCTTAAGCTCAGCCTTAAATTTATCATTTGAAAGCAACGTTTTTAGCGCCCTTTGAGCGTCGTCAAAGTCGCCTTTTATACCAAAAACCTTTAAATTTTCACCCTGCATGGTCTGCATCTGAAGCTTTTGCACCTCGCTCGTGCCGCCATCTGGATAGAGGCAGACAACCCTTATGTTTTCGTCATTTGCAAAGGTCTGAAGTGTCGCAGGGCCCGTGTCGCCGCTAGTTGCGCACATGATAAGGTATTTTTCGCCTCGCTCTTTTGCAAGCTGGCTAAGTAGCGAGCCAAAAGGCTGAAGCGCCATATCCTTAAATGCCCTTGTTGGGCCATGATAGAGCTCATTTACGTATAAATTTTTATCTATTTTTTTAAAAACGACTGGGTGCTTTGGGTCATCAAAGCTTGCGTATCTCTTAAGCGCTTTTTTGAAAAATGCCTCTGGCACGTCAAATTTAAATAGCGAGATGATGTGAAGTGCGAGCTTTTCGTAGCTTAGACTTGAGAGTTCTTGCCACTTTGCCTTTGTGATCTTTGGTAGTTTTTTTGGTGCGTAAAGTCCGCCGTGAGCGGAGCTTGGAGCAAGCATGGCTGTGCTTAAATTTACATTTTTTACCTTTTCATCTTTTACGCTTCTAGTTGGTGTTAGTCTCATTTTTTGCCTTTTTTGGTTGATTTTTTTATCCAATTTTCGTATTTTTTAAAAACCTCTTTTGGCTTAAGCGCCAAAATTTCTGGAGTTTCGTAGCTG